>JBARPA010000369.1:0-2587 GCA_049642665.1 Candidatus Zixiibacteriota bacterium | reverse complement strand
CAAAAGCTATCCTTTGCAGAATGAGCAAAAGATAAAGTCCGGAGCCTATCCCGCCTTCTTTCCGCCCTCGCCTTTTAAATGGTGGACAGTTATGGAGACCAAAGACGCTTTTTATATAGGCAATTTGAATCTCCTTAATAGTGATAAGAGCAATCCCACCCGTCTGAAAAAAGCACCTGAAAATGAATGGGTTCAAATAGCAAAACAGACCAAAACAGCCAAAGTCTTTTTAGACTTCGCCAAACATCCACATTTAGAAGTATACCAGAAAGATGGCAATTGGGTAGTGGAGTGGGATGATCTAACCTTTGCTTTTTTCAAGAGAAAAGGATTTCTGGCCCAGGTAATAATCTCACAGGACAAAAAAATCCTGTCAGAAAGCTTCAGATATTAAAGAATCTCTCCATATCCCTACATAACATCAGGGTGGGTTTTTTTAGAATCCTTTTTAGGAGTCCGATTGAATCAAAGATAAAAAACTTGCTTTTTTCAAGATTGCCTTTAATTTAGGGGAAAAGTAATTCTAACTTTTAAACCGAGGGAGAGACATATGACCCTGGAGATAAAAAGATTGGACATCTGGTCCTGTATGAAGGTTTCCTTCATACTCTTTGGCATCCTGGGACTTTTGATCGGAATCTTTTACGCCCTTATAATTGGGTTTATCGGAGGTATAATGGGTCCTCTGGCCGGCGCTGACATCGAACCCTTGACCGGTCTGTTCAGCGGTGCTTTGGGAATCTTTATGGCATTCTTTATGGCTATATTCTACGCTGTTATGGGGGCTGTTGCCACTGCTATCACGGTCTGGCTGTATAATGTCTGCGCCAGATGGGTGGGGGGAATTATAGTTAACCTGGATGGCGAAAGACCTTTGAAATTTGTACCTCCTGAGGAAAAACCACCGAATTACAAATATGAATGAAATCAGAGTAAGAATGGCGCCCAGCCCGTCCGGATTTCTGCACGTGGGCACTGCCAGAACCACAGTCTATAACTGGCTTTTCGCCAGACATCATAAGGGCAAATTCATCCTAAGAATCGAGGATACCGACCCCTCCCGCTCCAGCCAGGAGATGATAGATGCTATCCTGGAGAGCATTAAATGGCTAGGCCTGGACTGGGACGAGGGTCCATACTACCAGTCCCAGAGAACTGAAATCTATCAGAAATATGCCCAAAAGCTTCTGGAATCCAATAAAGGATACTATTGCTTCTGCTCTCCTCAGGAACTGGATGAGAAAAGAAAAAAAGCCCAAGCTTTAAAAATCGACTGGAAATACGACCGCACCTGCCTGAAACTCTCAGACGCTGAAAAAGAGGAAAAGATAAAGAAGGGCTTACCCAAAGCAATAAGACTCTTAGTGCCTGACGGTGCTACCGTCTTTTCAGACATTGTGTATGATAAACTTAAAAAGGAAAACGAGGAATTGGATGATCTGATTATCCTCAGGTCAGATGGCACTCCAACTTATAATTTCGCCTGTGTGGTGGACGATGTGGATATGAAAATATCTCATGTTATTCGGGGAAATGACCACTTAGCCAACACTTTTAAACAGGTCTTGATCTATCAGGCATTAGATTTGACTCCACCTAAATTTGCTCATATCCCCTTGATTTTAGGAAAGGACAAAGCCAAAATATCCAAGCGCCACGGCGCGGTTTCGGTAATGGAGTATAAGGAACAGGGGTTTTTGCAGGACGCCTTTGTGAATTACTTAGCCCTTCTGGGCTGGTCACCTAAAGACGACAGAGAGATACTTACATCAGATCAGATGATTGAGCTTTTCACCCTCGAAGCAGTAAACCCTTCAAATCCCATTTTCGATCCTGAAAAACTTGAATGGATGAACGGGGAATACATCCGGACATCTGATGATGAGAAACTTTTGAATTTGGTTATCCCCTTTCTGGTCAAGGAAAATTTGATAACAGAAGATAAAGCTAAAGAAAAAAGAGATTGGCTTTTGAAATTTATCCCTTTATTCAAGGAAAGATGCAAGACCTTAAAAGAATTTCCTGAAAAAGGAAAATACTTTTTTAAATTCGATTATCAATACGAGCCCAAAGCTGAAAAGAAACATTTCAGCTCTGCAGAATCAGCAGATAGATTAGATGCCTTTGTCAATCGCCTTTCGAAATTAGATGATTTTAAAAAAGAAACAATAGAGGAGACATTACGTAATCTGACAGAAGAAATGGCGATAAAACCTGCAGCACTGATACATACAGTACGTCTGGCAGTAACCGGAACTACAGCCGGGCCACCCCTTTTCGATCTATTGGAAGTTCTGGGCAAAGAGGAGGTGATAAAAAGAATCAAAAAAGCATCCAAGCATATTCAAGCAAAGTTTAATTGAAGCTGAACTCCTGATGCTTCGGGAATAGGAATTCCCGAAGCTAATCAGCATCGGCATTTCCTAATACCGATGCATCAGTAAAATTCTTGACAAGTTTTTAATAAATGATAAATTTAACTTAAACATCATCCTGGGAAAGGAGAAAACAATGGTAAGGAAACGTTGCATATTTATTGCTCTGGCTGTGTTCATTTGTCTTTCGATGTCCGCGCAAGTCTGGGCAC
>JBARPA010000368.1:0-5180 GCA_049642665.1 Candidatus Zixiibacteriota bacterium | reverse complement strand
CACATCCACGGAGTGGAAACCTACGGGATCAAATTCAAATCCTCAAAATACATTATCTCTTTAATAGCAGATACCAAGTTTTTCCCTGAGCTATCAGGACATTATTTAAAAAGCGATCTTGTGATTTTAAACGTAGTGCGTCATGAAGCCACTGGGATGAGCTTGAAGGTAGATCATCTTAATCTCGAAGATGTTAAAACCATCATCAAAGAAATAAAACCAAAAGTCACAATTATCACTCATTTCGGAATGACAATGGTTCGGGCTAAACCCTGGGACATAGCTAACAAAATCTCAGATGAATTGGGTATCAAAGTCATTGCTGCCAGGGATGGAATGGACTTCAAACTGGATGTGGAACTGAAATAAAGAATTCCTTGGGTGATATGGGATTGAATTCCCCGCCCTATGTATAGCTCAACCATTTCAACCTCATAGGGGCGGGAATTCATCCCGTCCCGTAGTCTTTTGAGCGAGGACGAATTCCTCACTCTTTGAATAACTATACAAAATTACATAGGGATGGGAATTTATCCCATCCAATTATTTCTTTGAGCCCAAAAAGATTCGATAGTTTACTCTGTCTAAGGGGAGAATAACAATTAATAAGTAAATGAGGTTGAAATTTTCAAGAAAGGTTCTTCTTCAGAGTCTGTGGATTTGGGGATGTTGGCTACGTCTATATCAAATTCAAGATTTTTCATAATCTTTATGCCCAAACCCAAGGTTAAAAAAGTAGGTTCCAAGACATTGCTTTGGCTGGAGTTATAGCTTGAGGCAAAAGCTGGCATTATCGTAGTCCGCTCGTCTCTCTCTGTGGTTTCGGACCACATGAATAGCCCACCTCGCAGTGAGAGTATTTTGAATAAACTATGTTCAATACCAAAATGGATAGATAATTTAGAAAATTGGTAAGAAACTAAGGAAGGATCATATTTATTTGATTTAAACTTAAAATATCTCCCAGAGAGTGCGAATACGACAGTGGATTCTCCTGTGTGGTTAACCAAACCTATTCCCCAAAAAGTTGATGGGAATTTAGTCGAGTCCTTAATTTTATAGGTTGGCCAATAGGTTAATTTGTCGAATTCATATTTTTCTCCTAAAAAGCCTAAATAAGTTCTTAAATAGCTCTCTTCAGATATTCGATATTTAAAATGGGAAATCCCCTGCCACAGGTTAAATTTTTCTTTAAAGGTAATCTTTACCAGATTACCTGTCCAGTGAATCGATTCCTGCCAGAAGTTCTGTTCTTGCCAGAGGTAACTTAAGGAAAATCCATACTCTATACTCTGTTTATTCCTTTTTAAACCTAAGGTTATTTTTTTCCCATCCACCCTATCTATAGAAATCGGATTAGTAGATAATACATCCCAATTATTTTCATTAAATAAATCCATATGGGGTTTTTTCATAAACTGAAAATCCAGACCAACGGATAAGCCAGGATCAGGATCATAAGCTAATATCGTTCTAAGAGTATAAAGTCTGTTACTTGATCTTAATGATATTTCCTCTGAAGTCCAAAAATGAGAATAGCGAATAGAGTGGTCAAGCTTCTCAAATTCTCCACCGATAGCCAGGATCAAAGAATTTCCTATTGGAGTCACTGCTAATAATTTGATCTGAAGCGAGTCCTTTTTACCATAACAAGATTGTGAAAAGTCATCCATAGGAGAATAAATGTGCCCTTTTTGATCCTTATTATAGAAAAAGAAAGAGGAATTTAATAAATAGTCGTTTTGTGAAGTAGCAAAAGCAGGATTTAAATCAAGATCGTAAATTAAATCATCTATAAGCCATATTGCTCTGCCCATCGAGTTAACTCTTTCACTTGAGGCGAATGATGTGGAAAAAAGGATTGAAATCAATATAGCAGCTAGAAAAACTTTAAATTTCATAGCCTTGCTCCTTTATTGACATCCTCTTAAAATTTCAGTACTTAATAATATATAATTTATTCTTTAACTAAAAGTCAATAGTTTTTGTAATTAATGGGAAAAAGTAAAGATGCACAAATATCTGGTGGTATGAACAATTTTTGTGCAGTATAAGATTTAACAGTTCCATTTTATAATTTAAGATATAAAACTCAATGCTCCCAATTAATTGAATTTCAAAGGCTTGTGGTCTTAGATTAAAGTTCATTCTTGGATGGTAGTTCTGGCACAGAAATTGCAGAAATAAAAAAATGGTTCTTTGAACAGAAATTTTTTAAGAGCAAAAAAGGAGTAGTGATGAAAAGAAAAATCTGGAAATTTGGTTTGGTTGTGGGGATTTTGCTTTTAATCTTAGGCTGCGAGAAGAAAGTTTATTATTATGATTACGACGAGGTTCCTCCATCAAGACCTAAAGGCATTTACAGTATTACCGGAGATGAGGCTGTTTATCTGTACTGGGAGGAGAATGATGAAGAGGATCTGAGAGGTTATGTGGTATACCGCAGCAGAAACGAGCAAGGTTCCTATAAGGCGATTGCTACTGTGAACAGAGCTGAATATGTGGATGATGAAGTTATAAACGGTGTGACTTACTGGTATGGGATAACTGCTTTTGACTATGAGGACAATGAATCTGATCTCTCCTATGTTACCTACGATACGCCCAGACCGGAGGGTTGGGATGAGTTAATTCATGCATATAACATGCCTCCCTGGGCACCTGTTTCGGGTTTTGATTTTTCCCGGGGCGAGGTTGTTCCCTGGAATCTGGACAGGGCGGATGTATTCTTAGAATTCGATAAAGATTATGGAGTTTTCTTCCTCTGGGCAGCTGATTACCTGACGGACATTCAGGATTTCGGTTATACCGATGATATAGATGATGTGGACATGGCTCCCTATACTGATGTGGGATGGTCTGAACTGGGTTGGGTGGAGGTAATAATGGGCCATACCTATCTGGTGTGGACCAGAAACGATCACTATGCAAAAATGAGAGTCTATGGTTTCACCAGAAGCTACGGAATCCTCTTTGACTGGGCCTGGCAGGTGGATCCGGGGAATCCGGAGCTTAAAGTCAGGGCTCCCCGGGAAGAGAGACAGATTGATACCAAACTGGATGCAACCCGGAAGGATTATTTTCAGGCTAATAAGATCAGAGGAGTGAAAAAATGAAAAAATCCAAGGTCATTCTGGCTTCAATTTTGATTTTATCCATTGTCTTTATTGCCGGATGCTTTACCTACATCAGCACCGGATTCGGTATATATGGCGGTCACCGTTATCATCGACCTCCCAGATACTGTTATGACTGCCATCATAGTCCAGGCTGGACCAAGGTATATATGGAATGCAGGTTATATGATTTCTACTTTATAGATGATGGCTACTGGTACAGACCTAAAAGAGGTAAGGACAGAATCTACGTTTTCAAAGATTATAATTACAAAAAAGATGTGGAGTTTAAAAAATATTACAAAAAACGCTGGTTAAAAGAAAAAGAAATGAAAAAGATAGAGAGTCAGGAAAAAGGGGAAAGAAGAAGGAAAAGATAAATTTCAAAGGATGGTGATTCAGATGAAAAAGCTTTTAAAATTTACTTTGATGGTTTTAATCCTGGGTTTGGCTTTTAGACCTGTCCTGGCTCAGGATGAGTATTACCCGGATGATGAGTTTTCTTCTTCCCATGTGGATATTGACGTTTGGGTTGATAGGGGAGATGGATCAGTTTATAATCCCGGAGATGAGATAAGGATTTTCTTTGAGGCCTCCCGGGATTGCTATGTGGTGGTCTATAATATCGATACCAGGGGCTATGTGAATATCCTTTATCCCTACGATTATACGGACTCCCCCTGGGTGGAGGGGAACCAGGTCTATCGGATTCCCGGGGAATACGATGATTACGATTTAAGGGTGGACGGACCAGAGGGCTTGGAATACGTTCAGGCCATCGCCTCCCTGGAGCCGATAGTGCTGCCCGACTGGCCCAGATATGTAGGGGGAATGAAGGAAGATCACCTGGACATAACTGTTCTGAGATTGGAGGATGAGGATCCTTATGATTTTATGGAGACCATAAATTACCATCTTATTCGAGGCTCCGATCATGCTGTCGATCTGTGTATCTTTAACGTTGAGTATCCCTATCCCAGATGGTATTATCATCCACAGGTTTACTGGGTGGATCGTCCCTGGTATTATCCTATGGGTGAGGTCTATATCGGGTGCCCCTTTGGTGGGGAGGTTTACATCGATGGTATGTTTTACGGAATTTGCCCCATTACCATTCCATCTATACTCTGCGGACGCCACTGGATCACGGTTTACTGGTATGGATGCCGAGTGTGGTGGGATTGGGTTCACATCTATCCTGACAGAACCATCAGGATAAGAGCCGATTTCCCCAGAAGGTACAGATTTGCACACGATGGGGTGATAAAGAAAAAGTACAAGGTCAGAAAAGAAAAAGGACTCTTTACAGGCAGGGGTAAAATTGCAGTAAAGGAACGGGAATACAAAGTCAGCCAGAAAAAGAAGATAAAGACTTATAAAGCGGATGAGTATGTCAAGAAAAAGGAAACCAGATTTGAGAAAAAGAGCGTGAAAAAGTATAAGGACGTTTCAACAAGGTCCAATATTAAAAAGGAAAAGAAAACTAAACTGAACACAAGTGAAAAGAAGAAAAAGAGCACAAGCACTTCTAAAGTTACCAAGGAAACTAAACGCAAGGAAACGTCAGCTAAGCTGAAAAAGAAAAAGGTTGAAAAAACCAAAAGTCCCAGTTTGAAAAAAGTGAAATCGATCAAAAAGAGCAGTTCTGCAAAAAGTAGCAAGACCAGAAATACGTCCAAAAGGAAGAAAAGATAAAAAATGTTGAAAAACCTAAAATTCAGTTTATATTATAGATTAACGAGGTGAAGATAAAATGAAGAAAATTTTAGTGTTGATTCTGTGTATTGCGGTTTTGCTGGCCTTTCTTCCCAATGCCTGGGGTATAGACAGGATACCCAAAGATGAGGATAAAAAGAAATCAGAGGAGAAGGCAACCCCTGATTCTCAGAAAAAGGGGAAGGCAAAAGAAAAATCCAAATCCGGGATAGAGAGCACGGATAAACTGAAAAGCACGAAAAATACTCAACCACAAAAAAAGGAAAAGGAAAAAAAGAAAAAGGAATCCCTTTTGGATAAGCTTTTAAAGAAGAAGAAAAGTGAGAAAAAATACGACTACTTTCTGGA
>JBARPA010000367.1:0-2879 GCA_049642665.1 Candidatus Zixiibacteriota bacterium | reverse complement strand
GACCTTACCCTCTTCTGAGGTGGCATAACCGGTCATTAAGAGCATAAGGGCATTGATCGCCAGCACCAATACGAAACTTATCAAGTTATACTTTTTCATTGTTCTCTCCTTTTCCGATTAAAGTTTTAACCGGAATAGCTATTAAGTCAAAACTCCTAAATGTTTATGTATTCTGCATATCTTCCTCCTTTCATCTGAATATATTCCGTATCACTAAAAAGTCTTACCCAAAAGATAAGCTCTTTTCAGGTGTTTTTTTCGTAGGGTATCACTTCCTCCTGTTGTGCCGCCCAGGATTTCCATTTCGGCTTGTTTTACCCCTACTCCCAGAAGGCGATCTTTAAGCATAATACAGCGCATGCTCTCAGCAATACCGATTTCCTCAAGATGTTCAACCATATGTCCTGCAGGACACAGAACAAGAGCTTTTTCGATATGTATTTTAGACGTAAAATGTTCCCTGTTAACGTACTGATAAGCATAACCGTAAGTGAACACACGATCAAACCACCCCTTGAGCTTGGCAGGGCAATCGCTCCACCATACCGGGTAGATAAAAACCAAAGCATCCGCCTTATTAATCTTTTCCTGTTCTGCCTTCACATCGAGGGGAATTCTGGCATCCGGGTCTAAACCGGTCTCCCTTTTGTATTCTGGCAAGTCCAGTTCAGATTTGAAATTCATGGTATAGAGATCCCCGATTTCAAAAGAATGTCCGGCATCGATCAAACCGCGAGTGAACGATTCCAGTACCTCGCCACTGAACGAATTTTTACTGGGATGTGCAAAGACAATGTATACCTGCAATTATCATCACTCCTCATTTTTAATAATTTTCACACAAACTTATACTCAATCCTGATTAAAACCGGATAGTGTGTTTATCCTTTCCAAATGGGAAAAAACACAACCCATTTTTCTTGGCACCATCTTTGCTTGAGTTGCTTCCTCTGCTAACCTTTGAGTAAAATTCTTCTTTACGCCTCGCAGCTTATGTTCTTTAAGCTCACCCTCTCGCTTGACCCTTCTCCTCCGCTATACGTTTTTCAAACAAAGATTGTTCCCCTTTTTTCTGTCCATCAAAGTTTTACTTTTTAAAGCAATACTTCGTAATAATGATACAATGTCTGGTATATGTCTTTGCTTTTATAAAAAGAATTACTGCTTGTTTATACCTATTGGCAGTTAACACTTTAACCTTTGGAGGGTAAAATGAAGAAATCTAAGAGCCTGTTTTTAATCCTCTTAGTAAGTATGCTCTTTTTATCATTTAGCTCAATCTTTCTTACCGGATGTGGAACAAAGACTGATGATAAAGAGGAACAACCTCCGGTTACTGAGATGAAAAAACCAACAGTGACCGGTATCAGAGAATTTCATGAGGTTTTGTATCCTGTATGGCATGACTATTTTCCGCAGGGCGACTTCCAGGCAATTCTAGATGCAATCCCCGAATTCAAGAAAGCTACGAAAGTACTAACCGAAGCTGAGCTGCCCCAGTTCTATCACAATGTTAAGGATGATTTTGAAAGCAAGAGGGAAAACCTGGCATTATCAGTTGACAAAATGGAGTCTGTTGCCCGGACCGGTGATGACAAAGAATTAGCAGAGGCCGTTGAGGATATGCACACTGCTTTTGAACAGATGGCGCGCATTCTGGCTCCCCGGATAAAGGAGCTGGAGGAATTCCATCTGGTCCTGTATCCGCTCTGGCATCAGGCCATGCCCAATGAGGATTATCAGGCAATCAAATCAGCAATCCCCTCCCTGGAGAGCAAAATGGACGCTCTGATGAGTGCACAATTATCCCAGAGATTCAGTGGTATCCAACCTGAATTTGTAGAAAAGCGCGAAGCTCTAAGACTCGCAGTGGATGAGCTGGCGGAGGTTTGCCGCAACAATGATGAGGATAATATAATTCAGAAGTTAACTCAGATGCATCAGGCTTATATGGAATTGGATCAGGTTTTCGAATAATCTTTTATTTTTACTGAGCTATATCTATATCCAAAAGCTAAGGGGAAAATACAGATAACAAGTGGTATTTTTGTTACCTTCGAACCCACTGTGTTAAATAGAGCAATTATTTTACTCTCAGAATCCATCTGCTGAGCTGGAGAGAATCTGGGTTTTTAATCCTTTTTTACTTGACATAATTTTCTCTTCATATTATCCTTCTTTTGACTAAAAAGACAAAGGATCGCAGGGCATCTTTGAAATTGTGAAATCTTTAAATGGAGGAGGAATTATTGGGATTTTATATCCAAATTTCAAAAATTCCACCTTCAGGAGCAAATGAAAGGAGGTGTTTGAAGTGAGGAAAATAGCAGTTTTTATTTTGATTGTTTTGCTCGTGGTCTTTGTTGCATTTGCCTTTGCTCAGAAGGAAGAGATGATGAAAATGGAAGTCGATCCTGCCAAGGAGCTGGCAAAATCTGTAGAGAATGGAAAGAAGCTTTTCAACGATAAGACCTTAGGGGAAAGCGGAATGACCTGCAACTCCTGCCATATGGAGGGCGGCACCAAAGCTGGCATGATGGGCGAGAAGTCCATTCCTGCTTTTGACAACCTGGCTATGAAGTATCCCAAGTTCTTAATGATGGCCAAGAGGGTGATGACCCTGGATCAGGTGGTCAACTTTTGTATTGTCAATCCCATTAAGGGAAAGGCACTGGCCTGGGATGACCAGAAGCTTACTGATCTGACCGCTTACTGTGCTTCAGTCATGGTTATGATGGAGGAAGAGAAAGATTAAATCCACAACGAGCAAAGAATTTATGTGGTGGAGGGGGTGCCTCTTTTTTGGCCCCTCTCCCCCACAGCTAAAAAGAGACTTTCAGAAAATAAGGTGTTTATGTATCAACAGGGCAATTGGCTAC
>JBARPA010000366.1:0-5999 GCA_049642665.1 Candidatus Zixiibacteriota bacterium | reverse complement strand
TAATGTCTCAAGTAGAAGAAGCTGCTCCTCAGCCTCAGCTGTAAGATATTATTTTAATAACAGGATAGAGTTAATTTTGGACAGCGGCCGATCCAACTGTCCCTTCCCTTCCAGCGTGGTGGACCTTTCTTCCGAGGAAATCCTTCTGCTCCGACAGGGCGCAATATCCCTTAGCCAAATAAGGAAGGTGGCTCCCCAGATTAAGGTGCAAAGGAAAAGTTAATCTTTCTTATGTGAAATTATACTTATGGCGAATAAGAAGTTCAGGATTCTTTTTGTTTGCACCGGTAACACCTGCAGGAGTCCCATGGCTGAAGGGATCCTGAAAAAGATGCTGAAAGAGAAAAAAATAGATTTCATCCAGGTTAGCTCGGCTGGAACTAATTCCTGGGGAAGCTGTCCCGCTTCTTTATCCGCATTGGAGATCGGCGCCTCCTCGGGTATTGATCTGAAAGTCCATCTCTCCCGCAGGATAACCAGGGAAATTTTAGAAGAAACTGACCTGGTTTTAGTGATGTCCAAAGATCATCTGGATCATGTAAGAGAGTTGAATAAAGATCTGGTCGACAAGTACTTTTTATTGAAAGCCTTTCCCCGAAGATCCGATGATAAATCCTTCTGGATAAAAGACCCCATAGGTGGCACCAGGAATGATTACAAGAAATGTTTTTTTGACTTAAACGAAAACTTAAAAAGGATATTTCCCGAGTTGCTCGATTTAGCAAAAAAAAAGGTGCAAACTCCTTCAAAATGAAATTTTTCCTGCTTTTAATCTTTATATCCCTGTTGTCGATTCTTCCTTCAGATTATATTAAAAGCATCAGTTCAGCTGAAACGATAAAAGACTCGCTAAATCTTAAGCTTAGAGAGATTGAGCCCTTAGGTCTCAAAAGAGTAGTTCCCAATTCATCCTTTGGTGTGGGTGAGAGACTCGAATTTTCAATTAGTTACGGGCCAATCACAGCAGGTGATGCGGTGATGGAGGTAAAAGAAATTACCAGATACAATAATCATAAATGCTTTCGACTGATCTCCACTGCCAAATCCAACAAGTTCTTCTCCCTTTTTTTCAAGGTGGATGACAGGGTGGAATCACTAATGGATGTATATGGGTTGTTTTCATTGCATTTTGAAAAACATCTGCGAGAGGGAAAATATCGGACTGATAAATACATTGATTTCGATCAAAAAAAACACCTGGCTTTTGCTGACGGGGACACCATATCTATCAAGGAATATGTTCAGGATGCCTTGTCTTCTTTATATTATGTCAGAACCATGGATCTTCGAGTGGGAAATTCAGTCTTTATGGAGAATCATTCCGACAAGAAGAATTATTCCCTGGAGATTAAGGTTTTGAGAAGGGAGAAGGTAATGGTTCCGGCTGGAGAATTTGATTGTCTGGTGGTGGAGCCGATGCTCAGGGCCAGTGGAATTTTCAAACATACAGGGAAGCTAACCGTTTGGCTCACCAATGACAAGTTCAAAATTCCGGTGCTGATGAAAACTAAAGTTGCAGTGGGCTCCATAGCCTCCAAGTTAGAAAAATATACTCTGGGGGAAGTAGGTAAATATTAAGATGTCAAAATACAAAGAGATAGACTTAAACCAACTCAGAAGATCTTCCATAAAAGGAAGAAAAAATAAAACCCGGATCAAAGATTTTGCAAGGGTGCTCTCCGGGAAGTCTGATGTTTTGGAATTTATCGATGCCCTTCCAGATTTCTTAAAGGCTACTGATTTCAAAAGGCTGATTGAGTCGATCCTCAAGGCCAGAAAAAGGGAAAAGCCCATAATCTTTATGCTGGGTGCCCACCCTATAAAATGCGGGCTTTCAACCATTATTATAGATCTGATGCGGAATGGCTTCATCACCTGCCTTTCCACCCAGGGTGCCGGCCTGATCCACGATTTGGAAATCGCCATGTGGGGCAAAACCTCAGAGGAGGTGGGAAAAAGCATCTCCGACGGAAGTTTCGGAATGATAAAGGATACCCCGAAAATCTTTAAGAAGATAATCGATGATGCCCGGGAATATGATCTGGGTCTGGGGGAATCCCTGGGCAAGAACCTTTTAGATTTAAACGCTGCATATAAAGATTACAGCCTTTTCGCTAATGCGTATCAACTTGAAATTCCTGCCACCGTTCACCTGGCTGTAGGCACGGATACCATAAATCAGCATCCGGAATTTAATGGGGCCAAAGCTGGAGAGGCAAGCTTCAGGGATTTCAAAATCCTCTGCTACCAGGTCTCCAGGATCGCAAACGGGGGGGTGGTACTCAATTTTGGGTCTGCGGTAGTTCTCCCCGAGGTATTTTTGAAAGCTCTATCCGTTGCCAGAAATGTAAAAAAGATAGTCGATAATTTTACCACGGCCAATTTCGATATGATCCAGCATTATCGTTCCAATATGAATGTGGTGAAAAGACCAACCCAAAACAAGGGTTGGGGATTCTCATTTACCGGACATCACGAACTGATGTTGCCCCTTTTAGCTTGGGGTTTAAAAGCAAAAGCTTTAAAAAAAGGGTTTTGATTGATTTTGAAATAAAAGGAGAAAGGAAAGAATATGGCTAAGCTGGTTGAATGTGTTCCTAATTTCAGCGAGGGTAGAAGACCTGAGGTTATCGATGCTATTATCTCTGAGATCAAATCCGTTCAGGGAGTTATGCTTCTGGATAGGGAAATGGACAAGGATCACAACCGTGCGGTAATAACTTTTGCTGGGGATACTCAGGAGGCTAAGGAGGCTGCATTCAAAGCTATAAGCAAAGCGGCTGAACTGATCGATATGGAGAAGCATAAAGGTGAACATCCCCGAATGGGTGCTACCGATGTGGTCCCCTTTATTCCCATCTCCGGTGTGACCATGAATGAATGCGTAGAGCTGGCCCGGGAACTGGGAAAGGAAGTGGGTGAGAAACTGAACATACCAGTATATCTGTATGAAGCCGCAGCTTCCAGACCGGACCGGGAGAACCTGGCGGATGTGAGAAAAGGGGAGTATGAAGGGATAAAGGCTGAAATAGAGACCAACCCGGACAGAGAACCGGATTTCGGGCCTGCTAAGATGCATCCCCGGGCAGGTGCCACAGCCATTGGAGCACGAATGCCTTTGATAGCCTTCAACGTCTATCTGGGCACAAAGGATGTCCGGGTGGCCAAACGAATAGCCAAAGCAATAAGATTTGGCGGTGGTGGTTTAAGATATGTGAAAGCTCTGGGTTTTGATATAAAGGAAAGGGGAATCGTTCAGATCTCCATGAATCTGGTAAATTATCTGGGAACCCCGATTTTCAGGGTATTCGAGATGATAAAGTCTGAGGCGGAACGCTATGGGGTGTCCATAGTTTCCAGCGAGATTGTGGGTTTGACCCCGATGAATGCCATGATCAACGTGGCCGACTTCTATCTGAGGATGGAAAATTTCAAGAAGGGCCAGATTCTGGAGACCAAACTGATGAGAATAGCCCAGGAGCAAAAGGTGGGATTGATGGATTTCGTTGAGGAGGTGGCTTCAAAAAAACCAGTTCCCGGAGGAGGGAGCGTGGCGGCTACTTCCGGCGCCTTGGCCGGAGCTCTTCTGGCCATGGTATGTAACCTAACCATCGGTAAAAGAAAACATCAGGATGTGGAGGAGGAACTCAAGGGAGTTTTAACCCAGGTCATGAAGACCAAGGGGGAACTCAAGGATCTGGTGATAAAGGATTCTGAAAGCTACCAAGGGGTAATGGATGCCCGTAAGCTTACCCAGCATACGGATATCGAGGAGAAAAGGAGGGAGGGGGCAATTCAGGAAGCTACCAAGCAGGCAGCTATAGTTCCCTTAAAGATAATGGAGAAATCCTTAGAGATTTTGAATCTGAGTAAAACGGTGGCGGAAAAGGGAAACGTTAATGCGGTGAGTGATGCCGGAGTGGCGACTCTTATGGCTCAGGCTGCTATTCTGGGTGCAGGATATAACGTAAAGATAAATCTGGGGTCTATTGAGGATCAAAGTTTTGTGGAAAAGACAAAAAAAACCCTTCAGGAGATTGAGAAACAGGGAGAAAGTTTGAGCCAGGAGGTGAAGAGGATTGTAGAGGAAAGGCTTTAAATGAAAAAGAAATTTGTAGACTTGCATATCCACACCACAGCCTCGGATGGTTTAATTCCCCCGGAGAAGGTTGTGGAGATAGCCAGGGATACCGATCTCTCTGCCATAGCATTTGCGGATCATGATACTATCGAGGGAGTTTTCATGGCCAAAGAGAAAGCCCAAAAATTGGGTATAGAGCTGGTGCCTGCTGTGGAGCTCAGTATCTCTTATAAAGGAAGTGACTTTCATCTGCTGGGATATTTTATAAATTATCAGGATGAGGATTTCAGAAAAAGAATAGAAAGCTTCCGGGAGGAAAGACTGCAGCGTGGGGTAAAGATGGTAAAAAAGCTGAATGAGATGGGGATAAATTTAAGTATCGATGCCGTGAGGGCTATTGCTCAAAACAGCTCAGTGGGACGGCCTCACTTAGCGGATGCTTTACTCCAGGGGGAATATGTTCATACCTATGAGGAGGCTTTTGCCCGATATCTGGGTTATCATGCCCCGGCTTATGTTCCCAAAAAATATCTCACCCCTAAGGAGGGAATAGATTTGATCCACGGAGTTAAGGGAATTGCGGTCTTAGCTCATCCCGCAATTACCAAAAGGGATGATCTTATACCTGATTTCATGGGTTTGGGATTGGACGGGTTGGAGGTTTATCATTCTCAGTTTAATCCCCAAACTATAAAATATTACATAGGCCTTGCTGATAAACTGGGACTCATCTATACTGGTGGATCCGATTGTCATGGAAGGAAAGAAAAAATCTTAATAGGTATGGTAAAGGTGCCTTATGAATGTCTGGAAAGGCTTAAAAAACTTAAAAAAGAGAAATATGAGTAGAAGAGAGGAAAAATATGAGGAGATCTTTGATTAAAAAAGCTTTTTTGGTTGTTCTTTGGGGTCTGGTTATCCTGGGTTTAACCGGACAAAAGAGCTGGGGCTTAAGTTCCTATGAACAAAGCTTGATTCAAAGTGTGGAACACGCATTTTCCAAAGAAAAGGAGATAATTTCCACAGACACTCTCCGGCATCCGGTATGTGCTACTCCCTTGATGATGGAGATAATGCTCAATTGGGATAAGATTAGCTCAGAGGCTCAAAAAATCCTAAATCCCTACACCGAGAGACCGGATTTCTCACCCCACACTGAATACACCTTTGATTCACCCAGCGGTCATTTCAAGATTCATTATACCATCACCGGAGAGGCCGCTGTGTATCGATCTGATATCGATGAAAACCAGGATGGGATTCCCGATTATGTCAACCAGTGTGCTGTGATTTTGGATCATGTCTGGTCAAAAGAGATCGACTCACTGGGTTATGATACTCCTCCCAGCGATGCTGTCCATCCTCCTGAAATGGATAATGGAGGAGACGGTAAGTATGATGTCTATCTGGATAATCTCCATCCAGATTTCTTCGGTGCTTCATATCCGGAATATCAGGTTAAACCTGGAATTCCGATTTATACCAGTTATCTTATGCTTCGGAACGATTACAGCTTTTGGGTGGAGGAACATCCTTTATATAAAAATGTTTACGAACCCATGAAAGTGACAGCAGCCCATGAATTCTTCCATGCCATCCATTTTGGATATGATGCCACTGAGGTGGAAGTCGATCCGGACAGCTTTTACAAACCTTACTGGATGGAGATCTCCGCTGTGTGGATGGAGGATATGGTTTACGATAATATCAACGATTATCTGGGGTATTTACCTCACTTTTACCAGGAACCCTGGCTTTCGCTTCGGACTTTCAGGAGCCCTGTGGATTATCACCCCTATGCCAGCTGTGTCTGGGCATTTTTCCTTCAGGAGAAATTTGGAAGGGATGTGATTAAAAAGATCTGGGAGAAATGCGCTCAGGTTCCGGGTGACAACGCCCTGCAAGCAACCGATGAGAT
>JBARPA010000365.1:0-8504 GCA_049642665.1 Candidatus Zixiibacteriota bacterium | reverse complement strand
ATCTGATGACACCTCAGGGCTTTGCTGAGCTGATGAAAACAATGTGGCCTGAGATGATTAATGCAATGCCTTTTGGAATGGGCGGGATGATGAAGTTTATGGGCAAAATTCCTTTTACCCTTGAATTGATGAAGCCGATTTTCCCCATACTTTTCCCACGTCTTTTGCCCATGATGATGCCCAAGGTGATGCCGACAATGCTGGAGCGGGTTAAGGAGCGCATTCCCATGCCCGATTATATGGCGGAGCAGATGCCGGACTTAATGCCCCAGGTAATGGATAACCTGATGCCCCATATGATAGGTGATTTGGTGCCG
This sequence comes from Candidatus Zixiibacteriota bacterium, assembly GCA_049642665.1. Lineage (GTDB taxonomy): Bacteria > Zixibacteria > MSB-5A5 > MSB-5A5 > SM23-73-2 > CAYURP01. Next base: position 8,187 of record JBARPA010000365.1, on the reverse strand, counting down.
TTGGTTACCCAACCGATGATTGATTATCTAAAGGGAAAGAACAAACAATAAGAAAATCTTCAGGACTGACAAATCCGAGAGCATTAATTTGGGTAAAAAAGCACGAATGAATTCGTGCCTACAAACTAATTGGTTAATGGTAAACGGTTCACAGTTAACAGAAAACGGAGATCCGAATTGGAGTGTGAACCTTCAGGTTCACTCTGGTTTAGCAGGTGAGATGTAAAAGGGCGATGATTTTCTGGATTTTGGTAAGTTGGTTGTAAGTTTAGATTGAAGAATAAATCCCGGTGATGTTCAATTAGAAAGATAAAGCTACCAGGAATACTGAACGCCCGTCATAAAAGTTATGAAGCTAAAGGGGCTATCATATCCGACTCTGGATAGATTCGAATGCCAGCGACCTTCTAATGTTACAGAAAAGGGCTTGTCTTCGGAATGAAAGCTGATACCCCCACCAAGTCCAAACCCAATATATAAATGGGCATGATCGCTTCCTTGACAATCGTACAAACCCAGGTCGGTGATGCCGTAAAAACGTTTAGCCTTTTTTGCCTTACTCAGGCGGGCTGCTGCGCAGACATGCCATAAGCTGGATCCAGATCCAAGACGGTAATAACCAAACTCTGGTCCGATTTCAAAGGCTGGACGGATGTGGGCTGCATAGTTTAGACGGCCACCTAAAGAGCCTTTAGGCGCACTTTTACAGGTGTCCCTGGCATACCCACCCAACAGCGTTATTGTTCCAATTTTGTGGCTTTTTGTTGGTTTTATTAAAGATAGTGATTCTTTTTCTGCCTTCGATTCTTTCTTAAAAGTTGGCGATCTGTAACGGAGGTGCCACTTGGGGATGGCAGCACCGATTCCCGCACCCAGCAAGCCGCATATTCCCCCTGCCAATATACCTCCTCCGATAGCACCAAAAACATAATTTGGATCATCACCTGATTCCAAACTCCCAATGCCCACAGCGAACATGCCGAGTAATCCTCCGCCAACAGCACCGATGGCACCGCCCACAATTGCTCCGGTTTTTGTTGCTCTGCCTCTTACCCAGAGCGCATCTATAGCCGGCACAGATACACTCTTCTGCTCAAGATAACTGACCAGAAAAAGCGAGTCTCCAGTGTACTTGAGAAATTGACCTTCAGTTAAGCCCAGGTCGGTGGTATGTGTGCGTACAAGATTATTAGATTTTAGCTTAGCAATGGCTTCTGATCGTTTATTCTGTTCAAAACGCTCCTGTACAGAGCTCTGAGCATGCGATTGCGATGTGGAAACTATCAAAAGACTAAAGATGCAGATAATCAATAAACGTATAGACATCTTCATCTCCAGGTTTTTTGTTGTTTCGGGAATGTAAATTCCCAGAACCTGAGCTATAAGACACCGGCATCTCTTAATAGCAAAACATCAAATTGTAGTCTAACAGGTGAGATGGAAAAGTGCAATGACTTTTTGTTTTTGTTCAGTCGGTTGTAAGTTTCGCAGGCTTTTTGGGTGTCCTCCTAGATCTGGGTCAGGAGACCCAGACCTACCTTATCGGTAACACAAGTTGTCTTCCCGCCAACAGCGGGATTATCACAGGTTGGGACAACCTGTGATACCTTGATAAAAAGGAGTGCAAAAACTTGTTTTTGCAGATTTTCGCAACAATAAATTGTTGCACTCCCTATTAGTCGAGCGAACGCGGAGGTTCGCCCCTACACAATATGTTAATAAAGGGTGGTGGAAATCTAATTCCACCACCAGCGAAGAATTTTGTAGTGGAGCTCTTTAGAGCTCCATTAATTTTCTTGTGGCGGGCTAAAGCCCGCCTCTACATTTTTTCAGGCTTTGCGTTACACAGGTTGCCTGCCAGGCCAGGGGGACAACCTGTGATACCGTGATAATGGTTCGTCCGGGCGAACGCGGAGGTTCGCCCCTACACAATGATTGGGTCAAGGTGAAGCTTGACACTCCAAGACTATTCTTGTTTGTCTATAAAATTCTGGATGCCCTTGTAGATTGCCTCAACGATCTTTTTCTGGAATTTGGTGGTTCTTAACAAAGCCTCCTGTTCGGGCAGTATGATGAAAGCACATTCCACCAGAACTGATAAAAGCTGTGAGGGACGGGTTAGGGCTAAGTTGGCATAATATAATCCGTAATCGGGTATGTCTAACTCCTGAGACAGCTCCTCCTGGATGCTCCTGGCCAGAGGCTGGCTTTGCGGATGATAATAATAGGTGCTGACACCGTTGTTGTAAAATGGATTGACCCCATCGGGCAGGGCGTTGTTGTGGATGCTGATTAAAATATCACATTCTTTCTCTATGGCGATTTTTGGTCGATCATAAAGCGGAACGTGCTCCGTTCCATATCTGGTCATAATCACCTCTGCTCCCTTTTGCTGCAGGATATATCTTAACTTCTGGGCTATATGCAGGTTGACTGTTTTTTCATTCAAGCCGGTGGGACCGACGGCTCCTGGATCTTTGGAATGGCCGGGATCAATGCATATCCTCAAACCTTTTAGTTTTTTCTCCATGTCGGGCTTATCCTTTATCTGTAAGATTAGAGAGTTCTCAGAATAGAAAGCATCATATCCCCAGGGCTGGGATTGATTCAGGTCCACTTTCAACCTGTAAACGTCCTTTTTGTGTTGATACCATTTTATTGCCTTGATTAATTGATCCTGGGTGTCATACCTGATCCAATCCGTGTTTGAGGTTGCGTAATAAATATCAAGAATTAAACGGGAGGGATTCATCTCCTGATCCATCTTGAAGGGTAAACGTTCCTTGAGCTGGATTTCCACCTGAGTCTTTCCATCTAATTTCTGGGTTCGGATATAGGTTATGGAAGAGTGGGGAATAGGTGTACCCAAAGGGAGTAATTTTATGCTGTCCTCCTCCACCCAGGCATCCTCATCCTCGGAAAGTCTCAACCTGACCCACTTTCCCATCTTGCCGGTAGCAATAGCCCGGATTCCCGCTGGTTGGTACAAAAGGGTGTAACCCAATTTGGGTCCGGTTCGGGCGATAAGGGTGGGGTCAATGAATTCCACCACCTGGGGTACCTGTCCCAATCCTATGGAGATTTTCCCCTGGGCTGTATCGAAGATGCTGGCATATGTTCTGGTGCTGTCAATAAATGCATCCGGGGGAAGATGTATACCTAAGGTCTGGGGTGCTGTGGGCAGTAACTTGGAAAGTTTGAAGATCACCAAGGCTGAGTCAATTTGATCCTGTACCCCAATCCGGTAGGAGCCGATGTAGGTTCCCTCAGGCAAGAAAGCTTTTTTCCTTTTACCATTTCCGAAAACACCCTCACCCCAGTAAGGCTGGGAGGAAAGGACCGCTTCGGTCATGGGCAAAAACGGGGTTAAACCCTCTATTTTGAAAAATGCCTGACACCCGGGAGTCCCTTTAATACTAACCTGGAGCACATCACCTGAAGCCATAATCGCTTCCTCTGTGGGCAGGGTTTTATCCTTCTCTATTTTCAACGTGTCCAGAGGCACCGAGGAGAGTAGGGGTGGAACTTTCACTTTTATTGTTTTTTGGACGGTGCCTGTAATGTTATAGGCTTCCAGATTGAATTCAAAATCGCCCGGCTCCAATGGTAAAAAGGCTAAAAAAGCCCCATTTCTGTATACCTTCACGTCAAAACCATTGATCTTGAGTTTTGACCCAGGTGTGACAGAGCCGAAAATGAAGGTGGAGTCGGATACCCCGATTCTTCCACCCTCTCGGGGATAAACAACTTCAATCTGAGGTGAAGCCAAAGCTGCAGAGAAGGACATAAGGATCAAGGATATAAGGAGAATAAATATGATCGATTCGTTTTTTTTCATTTCTTATATATATCGGCTTTTTTAAGTCACCCCACAATTAAAAGCAACTGAGAAACCTTATTCATTTTTGAGATAGACTTTGGGAAGCCTTTTCCCCATGCGGGTAATAACCTCATAATTTATAGACTGATTCCATTCAGCGAATTCATCCACGGTTATCTCCTCATCTCCCTGCTTGCCAATCAAAACCAGTTCATCCCCGGCTTTTGCCTCCGGGATATCAGTGACATCCACCATAAAAGCGTCCATGCACACCCGGCCTATGACTTTAGCCCTTTTACCGTGGATTAAAACATAAGCTTTATTGGAAAGGAGTCTGCCGAAACCGTCTGCATAACCCAGGGGAATGGTGGCCACTTTTGTTTTTCTGGGGGTAATGTAGCTTCTGCTGTATCCGATGGGAGTTCCCTTTTCCACCTCTTTTAAGAAGAGGATTTTGGATTTAAAAGAAAGAACGGGTTTTACCCGGATAGACTTGGATACCTCCAAAGAGGGATAGATTCCATAAATCAACAATCCCACCCTCACCTGGTTAAAATAGCTTTCCGGCAGATTTAGAACTGCACTGGAGTTAGCAATGGATTTGTTGAGAAACCCTCGATTAAAATTTTCTAATTGTTCTAATACCTTTTTAAAATTGGAAATCTGTTTAAAAGTGAATTCATCCTCCTTTTCCTCAGCCGAGGAGAGCTGGGAAAGAATACCCTTTATTTTGATATTGTCCAGATCTCTGATTTCCTTAACAAATCGGTAAGCCTCATCCGGTGCCAATCCATACCGTCCCATTCCGGTATCCACCTTTATGTAAACATTTGCCATCTTTTTTTGTTTAGCTGCTTTCAGGGAAAGGTTTTGGGCGAAGTCATAATCTAAGACCGTGGATTCCAAATCATATTCCAGAATTTTCTCTTCTCTTCCCACGAACTCCGGGTAAAGAATTAAAATCGGAGCTTTAATTCCTTTTTCCCTGAGCTCAATTCCCTCCTCCAGAATGGCCACACCCAGAAGATCAGCCCCATTCTCCAAGACCACCTGGGAGATTTTATATGCACCGTGACCATAGGCATCTGCCTTGACCACAGCCAGAAATTCGATTTTTTCCCCCAGCCTTTTTCTAATACTACACACATTGAATTTCACGTTTTCCAGATCGATCTCCAGAAATGCCGGCCGGCTTAAATAATTTCCACAGATTTTTGTCATGGGTTGGGTTAAATAATCTTTAGCCATACTTTACTATATATTGCAATAAATTAGGTTAAAGTCAAGAAAACTTTTGTTTTTAAGGGGATTTAAATAAATTTTCCCTTACGGGTAAGAATAAAAACTAACTATTTTAAAAACTCTTTTAAAAATTTCTTGACAAAAAGTAAAAAAGTTGTAGGTTATACGAATTAGTTTGTGAAGAAATTCACGAACTGAATGAAGCGACTTGAGAATTTTATGCCCGGTGATTACGGATATACAGTGCTTTTTTTGATAGTGGGGATTATTTTCGTCCTATTCGTCTTCCTCTTAGCTAAGTTAGCCCGGCCTTATAAACCCAATCCCGAAAAACAGAGAAACTACGAATGCGGGGAAGTTCCCTTTGGCTCGGCCTGGGTGCAGTATAACGTGAGATATTATATCTTTGCTTTGATTTTTGTTATTTTCGATGTGGAGGTGGTATTTTTATTCCCCTGGGCTGTGGCCTATAAAAGCCTGGGCTTTTTCGCTTTTGTGGAGATGATGATATTTTTAGCAATATTAATCTTTGGCTTAGTTTATGTTTGGAAAAAAGGAGCATTGAAATGGGTGCGCTAAAGAAGTTGCCGGTTTATTTTGAGAAACTCCCCGGTGGTGGGGTTTTAGCCACTACCCTGGACGGAATACTGAATTACTCCCGGGCCAGTTCCATGTGGTATCTGTTATTCGGTTTGGCCTGCTGTGCAGTTGAGCTTATGTGCACCGGTGCCTCCAGATATGATTTTGATAGATTTGGTATGATCTTCCGAGCCTCGCCCAGGCAGGCCGATCTGATGATCGTGGCTGGCACCCTGACCAAGAAAATGGCTCCCCGGGTTAAAAGGCTTTATGACCAAATGCCCGAGCCCAAATATGTTATCGCCATGGGAGGATGCACTATCTCCGGTGGACCTTTTTACTACGATTCATACAACGTTTGTAAAGGGATAGATCATATAATACCGGTGGACGTCTATATCCCGGGTTGCCCTCCCAGACCCGAATCCCTTCTGGAAGGCTGCATCAAGCTTCAGGAGAAAATCAAAAAGCAGAAATTAGCTGATTGGAACTAATTGCCTATGGAAGCAGAAAAGATCAAAAAAGTACTATTAGGAAAATTTCCTGAAAAGGTAAAGGAAGCTGAGGTGGTTGATTTCTCTCCAGCCTTTGAGGTGGATAAGGATATCATCTTGGATATCTGCAGGTTTTTGAAGGAATCAGAAGATCTCCGCTTTAATCTTCTTTCCTGCATGGTGGGTGTGGATCGGGGGGATGGCTTTGAGGTGATCTATTGTCTTTTCTCCTTTGATAAAAAGCATAAACTCACCCTTAAAGCTCCCCTGTTCCAGGAAAATCCCGAAATTGAGTCGGTTACTCCTGTGTGGAAGGCTGCCAATTGGCATGAGAGAGAGATAGCTGAACTTTTTGGAATAAAATTTTTAAATCATCCCGATCCCCGGGGCATACTATTGCCCGAGGACTGGGATGAAGGTTATCCTATGAGAAAGGATTGGGAGGGTAAAGATTTTGTCAGACTCCCCAAGAAATGAATCTGTCGAGGAACTGAGAACAGAAGAGTTCGAAGTCAATATGGGTCCCCAGCACCCCAGTACCCACGGGGTGTGCCGATTTGTCCTGAAGATGGATGGGGAGCAGATTGTGGACTTAGTTCCTCACGTGGGTTACCTGCATAGGGCTTTGGAGAAAATAGCTGAGAACAGAACTTACCTTCAGTATATTCCCTTTACCGATAGAATCGATTATGTTTCGGCTATGTTCTGCAATTACGGGCTATGTCTGGCACTGGAGAAGCTAGCCAAAGTAGAGGTTCCGGAGCGGGCTGAATACATAAGGGTGATAATGATGGAGCTCAACCGCATAGCCAGCCATCTGATCTGGCTGGGTACCTTTGCCCTGGATATCGGAGCCATCACTCCTTTTCTTTATGCCTTCAGGGAGAGGGAGAAGATTTTGGACCTGATTGAGATGGTATGCGGCCAGAGGATGACTTTTAACTATATCCGGGTGGGAGGGGTATCCAAAGATCTACCCCCCGAATTTATCCCCAAGGCTAAAGAATTCACCGAGTATTTTGAGCCCAAAGTGGATGAATACGAGTACATACTTACCAACAATCCCATTTTTCTTGCCCGCACCAAAGGGATTGGCGTACTTCCCCAAAAGCTGGCCATCGATTATTCGGTTACCGGACCCAATCTCAGAGCCACCGGCTTAAAATGGGATCTGAGAAAAGAAGAACCTTATTCAGTCTACGATAGATTCGAATTCGAAATTCCCGCAGGCGAAAATTCTGATACCTGGGATAGATACATGATCAGGATAAGGGAGATGAGGGAGGCCAACAGGATTGTGAAACAGGCTTTAGACAAATTACCAGAAGGAGATTTCAGGAAAAAGGTTCCGGTTCTTTTCAAGCCACCAGCAGGAGAGGTTTATACCCGGGTGGAGTCCACCCGGGGGGGAGCTGGGTTATTACATCATATCCGAAGGGACAACCATACCTTACCGGATGAAACTTCGCACTGCTTCCTTTTCCAATCTGGCGGTTTTACCGGAAATAGCCAGAGGGTGCCTTATAGCCGATCTGGTGGCAATATTTGCCAGTTTTGATGTGATCATGCCGGACGTGGATAGATAATGTCACGGAGTGACTTTAAGAAGAGGTATCTGATTAAAAAGGTTTAAGATTTGTTAGAGTTAGAAAGACTTTTCAAAGCGGTTTATCTCTGGCTGGAGAGGATCTTCGATGGTTTGGGCATACCTCATTTCTGGTTTGATCTTTTCACCATGCTTCTGGTAGCTCTGATCGTTCTGGGAGTGATGTCCTTTGCAGCAATGTTTTTGGTTTGGTGGGAGAGAAAGATCTCCGCTCACTTTCAGCAGAGATTCGGTCCCATGCGGACTGGCTGGCACGGATGGTTTCAACTTCCGGCGGACGGGATCAAGTTGATCCTGAAGGAGGATACCACTCCTGCCACAGCGGATAAGCCGGTCTTTTTGATCGCCCCTATTGTTATATTCGTTGCCTCCTTTTTAGCCTTCGTCTGTCTTCCGTTTGGAAAGGGTTTAATAGTCCGGGATTTGAATATCGGCATATTGTATAT
>JBARPA010000364.1:0-2700 GCA_049642665.1 Candidatus Zixiibacteriota bacterium | reverse complement strand
GTTGTGGCCAGGCCGGCTCAGGTTTTTGGTGCTGATCTAAATGGGGATGGATATCCGGATTTAGTGGTAGGGAATAGCCAGGCTCAAAACATAGCTCTTTTGATAAACAAGGGAGGGGAAGATCCTGATTCCGCTGGAAAATTTCATCTTCCTACTTCTATAGTTGTGAATGGAGCTCAACCCACCTCCCTGTGGGCTGGACCAATTAATGACGATTCCTACAATGATATTGTCGTTTCCTTCTATGGTAGTAATTCTATGAGTGTGCTTTTTAATGATCCCCAAAATCCAGGCAATTTTCATACCTCAGCACAGTTTCCTTTGGGTTATGTACCCCAATTCATAATGGGAGCGGACTTAGACAATAAAAATGGAAACGATATCGTTGCCCTTAATGAGGGATATCCTCCAGCTCCGGGAGATCTTTACGTCTTTTTCAATGATGGTCAGGGAAATTTCAGCCAGTATAACAGAATCTTCTTGACTGAACCTACGGAATACGATCCTTTTGCTATTGGTATGTTTTGTGCAGATCTGGATGGGGATGGAGATCTGGATATAGCAGTGGTCAACTTTTCTGCAGGTAAGGTCTCCATTTTGCTAAATTCGGAGGAGATCAGAGGTGACGTGAATAACTCCGGTTACATCGATGTTATAGATGCAGTATATCTGTTAAACTATCTTTTTAGAAAAGGACCTGAGCCTTATTCCCAGGAAAGCGGAGACTTAAACTGCGATGGTAGACTCAGCATCTCAGATGTGATTTTCTCCCTGAAGTATATCTTTAAATCTCTAAGTCCAACCCCTTGCTGTCTATGTGAATAGTAGCTTTTATGAATTTGTCTTTTCAACTCCTCCTTTTCACCACGTGTTCACAAAAGGCGTCTCCTCGAGGTATGGAGCAGGTTATCACATACTCCAGATTCTGCCCTAAAGCCTTAACCAGTGCTTCCTCCATGGTGGTATGAGCTTCACATATTTTGGGATCATCAAAGGGGTAAGGACAGCGGTATAGCTTTATTGCTACCCGATCGTCAGAAAACTCAGTTACTTCTCCTTCGCAGTTTATGTTCTCGAAAACTCTAATTAAATACAAGCCCACTGACTTAACGTCATCTAATTTCACCCTTTTTTTTCCCAGCTCTGCGATCTCTTTACCGTAACTTTCACTTACCTCTCTGATTAGATCCAGACCCTCCTGGCCGAACTTCCTGTAAATCCCTTTATAGATGGTGAGTATTCTTTTTAATAGTGCTACGGTCACAGATTTGTATTTCTTCTCTATGGGAACGTGAGAATACTCCACTCCCTCTGGAAGTTTTATCATTTTACTCCGGTCTTTTACTCTGTTACCTTGTAGACCACATCGTGACCCCTGACCCTGTCTTTGACCTTGATTCCAATGGAATCGCCAGCATTGGCTTTTTCGACGTTCTGATGTTCGATCTGCATGGAATCGACTTTTTGCTCAAAATCCGTGGTGTGACCCTTAAAGTGGATGGTGTCACCGACAGACAGGGAGCCGGTGAGTTCAATGGCTGCCACACCTACTTTGGCAAAATAATCCGATACCTTTCCTATTTCCTCCTCAGGCATTTCAGCCTCCTTTTATTTTATTTACCTTCTCCTCCTAAAATCAAAGGAAGTCCTGATTCGGAGCTACCTATCACCACTATTTTGGTATTAGGGCTCGCGGCTAAGTTCTCGGTCGCCTCGATTCCCTTCCACAGTAAGAGATTTTTGTTCAGACCCTGGCTCACAGTAGCCTGAAAGTCCCTGATGCCTTTGGCTTCGATCCTTTTTCTTTCTGCCTCCTGTTTCTCCTTCATCAGAACAAACTCCATCCTCATCTGTTCCTGGTCTGCAGCCAGCTTCTCCTCTATGGCATCGGTGATCTTTTTGGGAAGGGTCACATTCCTGATGATAATATTTTCTACAGTCACGTATTTTCCTTCCAGAACTTTTTTCATCGCATCCAGCATCTCCGAAGAAATTAGTTCCCTTTTGGTGGAGTAGATCTCATCCGGCTTGTACCTGCCCACAACGCCCCTGGCCTCTCCCCGTAAGGCTGGACCGACAACCACATTATAGTAGTTGGGGCCCACGGTGATCTGCAGACTATCCAATTTATTAATCACCGGTCTGAACCAGACTGAGGTTTCCAGCTCAATGGAGGCACCATCAGCTGAGAGGACATGCAGATCTTCCCTCCGCTCATCCATCTGGGTTTTGTAGACAAAAAGTGAGTTCCAGGGGAAATGCCAATTGAATCCCTCATTATAGATTTTGCCCATCTGGGTTCCTCCGCCGAACCGGTAATACTTTACTCCATGATGACCCGAGGGGATATTGGTTCCGCAGCCAATCACCATCAAAGAAAGCAGAACTAACAGCAGCCAATAAGTTTTTCTCATTTTGTTCACCTCCTCTGTTTTTTAAATTTTTTAAATCACCATCTTGAATCAAATTACCCAAGTTAAGATCAGATGTCAATAGAAAAATTGAGATGAGGAGATCCTGAGGATAGGAAATAGCTTACGTCTTGAATAAATTCAGATAACTTTTAGAAAAAGTGATAAAAAAGTTAAGGTTTTTTGAGCTGTTCTGAGGCTTTTTTTGTTTTGAAATTTATCTGAGTTGTCCGGAGATGGTCAGTCGGTGCACACTGCCTAAATCGGCAAAGGAGGAATAGGCATAATC
>JBARPA010000363.1:0-3435 GCA_049642665.1 Candidatus Zixiibacteriota bacterium | reverse complement strand
AGATATTTTTGTAGATTTTGCATTTGAAGAAATCCCCCTTTGAATTGTTGCCGGGATTTCCACCCGGGGAGGGGAGGGGATTGAACCCCCTGCTTCAGGATTTCTGGATGGTTATCCATCCGCCTTTGATCTTTCTGGGATACGCAGCTTTGGCCATTCCTTTCTCTTATGCTCTGGCAGCTCTTTTGAAAAACAATTACAGATCATGGCTTAAGCTGGCACTGCCCTGGACTTCCTTTGGTGCGCTTTTTTTAGGGGCGGGTATTTTTGTTGGTGGTTACTGGGCCTACAAGGTTTTAGGCTGGGGGGGATACTGGGGGTGGGACCCGGTTGAAAACGCATCCCTAATCCCCTGGATCTTCGTTTTGGTCTTTCTACATGGTGTGATAATAGAAAAAACGGATGGGGCCTTGAGGAAAACGAATCTCTTTCTGGCCATACTTGTCTTCCTTCTGGTGCTCTACGGAACTTTCCTCACCCGATCCGGCATTCTGGCTGATTTCTCCGTGCACTCCTTTACTGATTTAGGTATAAATTTGTATCTGATCGCTGGTATGGTCCTTTTTGTTATCTTCTCACTGGGTCTCTTACTCTGGCGTTCTCCCAGGATAAATTCACCTAAAATAGACAGAAACCTCTTATCCCAGGGCTTCGGGGTTATCCTGGGAATGGTATTCTTAAGCGTAAGTGCGATCCTGATACTTTTAGGCACATCCTCCCCTATAATAACCGGGTTTTTGGGAAATCCTTCAAAAGTAAGTATTATCTATTATATCAGAACCAACTTGCCTTTGGGCATATTAATCGCACTCACTTTAGGGTTGATACCCTTTTTAACCTGGAAGGGTTTTAGAATAGCTAAAAGGATTTTGCTGCCTGTTTCATTGACAATAATTTTAACCTTTGTAGCTTTAATTATGGGTATCAACTCTCTGGTTTACCTGGTATTTATCTGTATGGGGATATTCGCTTTTTGGGCTAACCTTTTCATCTTTATCAAAAGGTTGAGTTCAAACGTTTTAACTGCAGGTGGTTTTCTTGCCCATACCGGCTTGGGCCTTTTGCTGATCGGAGTTATAACCTCCTCAGCTTACAGCTCATCGGTGAAAGTTAATCTGCCCAAAGACGAGAAAAAAGAGGTCTGGGGATATCATTTGAGTTATCAGAGCTTCCAGGGGAAAAATCTGCAGGTGGAGATAAGTAAGGGAGGTAATAGTTTCATGGCTAAGCCGAAATTTTACTACAGCGATTATACCGATGGGGTGGTCAGAACTCCTCATATCAGTTATAATATTTGGGGTGATCTTTACCTGGCACCTCTGGAGATCCAAACGGAAGAAAAATCCTTTGTAATGAAAAAAGGTGAGAGTATCGAGTTTAGAAATTATAAAGTAAAATTCCTGGAGTTTGATATAGCCCCCCATGCCGTGAGCGGCAAGGTGGTGGTGGGGGCCAGGTTGGAAGTCATGCGGGATGAGGAAAAACGGATAATTGTTCCCTCCCTGATTATGGGAATGGGAGGGGAAAGGGAACAAAGGGAAGCGGAGCTTCCGGAGGGGGATGGTTTGGTTTATCTGGAGGCAATAGATGCTGACACTAAAGCTATCTCGCTCAGCATCCTGGATGTAAGCCAGGAGGCATCCGAGACTTTGATTCTGGAGATAAGCAGAAAACCTCTGATAGGTCTGGTCTGGCTGGGGACAATTCTTATGATGATAGGCCTGGGAATCACCTGGTGGAGAAGAGGAAAAGAAAGCAGTTAGTTTTTGGTTGTCGGTTATTAGTAATTGATGCAGAACATCCAATCTACTTCCATTAACACAATAGAATCTGTCTTGCGTTTTACTTGCCAATAATCTGATTTGAATGAAAGGAGAAAGAATAAGTTATGTCACAGTTTTTCCCATTATCTTTAGTCATTATCTTGAATGTCTGCGGGCACGTTTTCTTAAAGGCGGGGATGAACAAAATCGGAGTCATTTCCCCTTCGGTTCTTTTTAACGATTTCACCAAGATCCTTTCCACGCCCTTCATTTTTCTGGGGCTTATAGCCTATGTGGCTTCGGTGGCTATGTATATGGTGGTTCTCTCCAGAACCCACCTCTCCTATGCTTACCCGGTCCTGAACAGTATAGCCTTTATTCTGATAGTTTTGTTCTCCTGGCAGATCTTCAGGGAGCCTTTCTCCACCTTTAAGTGGATAGGCATTCTGCTGATATTTGTGGGGGTTTTGCTTATTGGCAAATGAGCTCAAATTGGAGAACTTACCTTATTTTCAATTTATTAGATTAGAGCTTGTTCAGATAATCATTTCTTTGCCGATTATAAAATAGATGCTTTAGGTAACTTAGAGATAAGGGGTAACCTTTGATAGATGATAAAACCGTCCTCACTCTGAATAAGAAGGTATCATCCGATCCGGATGTTATAAAAGAGAATTATTATAAGTTATTCCAGGAGTTTTTGGATCCTCTTTTTGAAAGGATCCTCAAGACCTCCAATGGAAATGTCTATGAGCATCTTCACACTTCTTTGGAAAAGGCCATTGTCATTTCCGCTTTAAAAGCCACCCATTACAACCAGGTTCAAGCATCCAAGCTTTTAGGGATAAGCCGGAATACGCTGAGGGACAGGATGAAGAAATTCGGGTGGCTTAAGACCGTCTCCTGATCTTATCTCTTTCTCGCCCTTACAATTAAAGGTTTTGGTTGACATTTCCCCCTTTTGTTGCTATCATTCAATTGAAATAACTTTATTAGAGGAATTCTATATATTTTAATTGATTTGGTAAAAGAGATTTTATGGAGAATCAGATAACTTGGAAGAAATCGGAGATTTGAAATGAAGAGGATTTTGTTAATTATTTTAGTACCTTTAGTCTTCTTGTGTGGTTGCACTGAGAAAACCTTCAACTACTATATGACATTGGAAAAGGGCTCTTTGACTGGAGTGGTGGAGCCTGCTGAAAGCGGTGCTCGAGTTTCAGCTTGGCAGGGAAAGGAAGTGGCTTTCACACATATTGATGCCACAGGATACTTCATTCTAAAAGACTTGCCAGTGGGAACTTATACTATAAAAATCGAGGCAGAAGGTTACACTACTTATGAATCAAAAATTGTCACGGTTTATAAAGGAGGCGTGAGCACTTTAGGGACCATCACACTACGTCCCTTTCCCGATCTAATTATGTCCGTTTATCCACAGGATAAATCTTTGAGTATCCCATTATATACGAACATCAGGATTTACTTCAAAAAGCCCATGAACAAGGAGAGTGTGGAAGATGCTTTTTCCATTGATCCTACTACGGAAGGCACTTTCTCCTGGGGTGATTATGACAGGTATCCTTATGGACGTTATTTCGAATTCAATCCAACCTTAAACCTGTTGCCGATGGTGGCTTACACAATTACACTGGATATAGCAGCAGAGGAT
>JBARPA010000362.1:0-3423 GCA_049642665.1 Candidatus Zixiibacteriota bacterium | reverse complement strand
CCCTAAGACCATTTATAATGGAAAAACAGATCCAGATCCCGGAGATCCTCAAACCATCGCTTTAGACTTCCTTAACTCCCTGAAGGACGTTTACGAGCTGAACGACGTTTACCAGGATCTGGAGTTTGACCAGACAAGGATTACTGAGATTGATACCATCATTCTCAAGCATGTCGATTTTCAGGTGCAGATCGGAGCTTACCCTGTATTTGAAACCCGAATATCAGTTCATATGAATAACGAAGGCCAGATTTATATGGTGACAGGGAGATCCAGCCGGGTGTCTTTAGCTGTTGACTATACCCAGCCGCTTCTGACTGAGGATCAAGCCATCCAGATTGCTCTGGACAGCATAGAACAGCCGGTTAATTTAAGGGCAGATAGCTCCGCTGATTTAGGCTACCTGCTTTCAGAAGGCATGCACCTTCTATGCTATCAGATAATAATTCCCACTCAGGATCCTGACCATGATTGGTTGGTTTATGTTGATCAATCTGGGCGGGTGCTCAAAAAGACAGACCTTATACTCCGTGCTACTGGGTTGGCTAATGTCTATCTTACAAATCCCACCGAAGGCTCTCCGATCGAGGTAAGCTTGCTCCATTTAGATGGAACCTACTATTTGCGTGGCGACTATTCGGACGTTTATGAAAATTGGGAAGCAAACAGAGCTTATGAGTCGGATGATGATTTCAGGTATGGCGTTTACAGTGTCCATTTTGATGAGGCGAATGTCTATTATCATATGGACAAAATTCAACCATATTTACTCACAAAAGGATTTGCGGGCACGTTTCAGATGAAAAGCAGCGTTCGTGATTATGGAGGTGCTCCATATTATGATTGTGCAAATGCCTATTATTCATTTGTTACTCACGAAACTAATTTTGGCAAAGGTTGCACTGTGCCCGATGTTGGGACTTTTAATGATTATGCCCAGGAGGCTGGAGTTATCTACCATGAGTTCGGACATTATGTAGAGCATTACCAATTAGATACACTGATAAGGCCATGGAATATGTTTAAACGTGAGTACCATGAAGCTGTCGCTATAGCCGAGGGCATAGCTGACTATTTCGCATGTTCTCTTACAGATGACCCAATACATGGTGAGTGGGTAGATGCAAATGTGCCCAGCCACATCAGAAACCTGGATAACACTCTGCAATATTCTGATACCACAGGTGAATCCCATCACGATGGTCAGATAATCGGAGGTGCAACCTGGAAAACACGTGACTGGATGTTGAGTTTAAACGAATGGCCTCATCCCGATATGATAGTCATAGCTGCTCTGGCTCACTGCGAACCAACCTCTTATTTTCAGGACTTCTGGATTAATATGGTCGTAGCTGGCAGGCAAATCGCTCTAAGTGACAATTTGTATGCGATAGATGTTGGTTTTACTGACAGAGGTTTTATAGCTCCTGAAAATACTGAACCTGAGATAATTGAAGGGCCCTTCTTTGTTGACGATCCTCCTGAGATAATAGAAGGTGGTGTATATGAGGTTAAGATCAGAGCTGCTCAGATCGGGTATCCCGACGGAGTAAATTTAGATTATGTGTGGTGGACCTCCTCTGGAGGAGTAATTGGGGAAACATGGCCCCCTGATACTCTGGTAGATTATACTGCCCTCGAATGTCCGGGTCCAGAACCCTGTTATGATTGTATTCACGTTAAGGTTTATGATGGCCTGGGTGGATGGGATCAGGCGTCCTTGGGTCCTTTTGAAGTTGAGAAATATGAACCCGGAGGCGGTGGATGCCCCTTCCTTTATGTCTGGAACGGTATTAAATTTGAAGAGGATAATACTATCCTGGCTGCCTGTGAAATTAATCCCGAGGTAACGGTAACCGATTATTATATGCTATCCAGGACTTTGGTGCCCACAAACAAAGAATACCGAGTACAAATAAGAGAGTTTGAGGATCAGGTGACCTATATAGACCGGGTGAAACTGGTAGCCGTGGATCATACCGCTGACATTAAGGTTGCGGTTACGCCTGAAGGTAGAATCTTTGGATATGACAAGGAGCTTGTGCCCACTGCATGCGTTGATCAGAATGGCAAGGATTACCTTTCCAAGATCAAAAGAAAAGATGGAATCTATTTTACCTCAGAGGAGCCGGGGTACTTGATTGTCACTTACAGCACAAGAACAGTCTGGCCGAATGTCTTATATGATCCACCACCGATTGGACCAGACGTTGCTCTACCGCCCTGGCAAAAGAGAGCTGGAATAGTTTCACATGTGGTGGTGGAGGTTCAAGATGTTCTTGGAGAGTGGCACAAAGTTGGAGACCTGCCGCCCAGGTTCTATCCAGAAAGGTCATACTGGATTGTTGGTACTGGGGATCTGGAATTGGGCGAGGAATTCAAGGTGAAACTATCCTGGGATCCCTACTACGCTGCGGATGAGCTGAAATATTACATCCGTTCTAAAGAACAACCCATAAATGTGTGGAGTTATCCTGTCGCTGCAGTGAACTTTGCACAGGGAGAGATATTAAAAGAAATGCTCAATAATGATGGGGATTACGCCACCTTAATGCCAGGCGAGACTATTGAGCTATCTTTCCCCGTTTCATCCCATCCTGAATCGGGTATGGTGAGAGATTTTATCCTACAAACTGCAGGCTATTATATTAACCTTAAAAGACCAACAGCAACTCCCAGCTCCTTTGCCCTTCTTCATAACTATCCCAACCCGTTTAATGCCAGCACGGTAATCCCCTATGACCTGCCTCAAGCTGCAGATGTCAGGCTGGAGATCTTTAATGTTATGGGGCAGCGAGTAAGGCTTCTCATTGACCAGCACCAGAGCGCAGGTTATAAGAATATAACCTGGGATGGCAAGGATGATAAGGGAATGGAGGTCTCCAGTGGTATTTATTTCTATCGTTTGCAAACTAAAGACTATTCTGATTCTAAAAAGATGGTGTTGATGCGATAAAACTCAAAAGAGCTGAACAGAGAAAAAGGTCAGGTTAAAAAGCTGACCTTTTTTTATATGCTATTTGTTGTGATTGGAATGACCCACTAAAACAATTTTATGACTTAAGTCTCTGAGATATAAGGCGAAAGAGTGTTTGGTTGTAATCTATACCATAATGTAATGGGGCTGAAATAACTTGACTAATACTAAGGTTATTCGTATATAATAATTGGATATAAATAAGGGTTTAAAATGGAAATCTCCGATGTTTTAAAATCAAAGCTGGCGCCTCAGACTAAAGTGGTGGTTTTAACCGGTGCTGGCATCTCTGCTGAATCGGGTGTCCCCACCTTCAGGGGCGAGAATGGTCTGTGGAAGAAATTCAGGCCGGAGGAGTTAGCCACCTTCGATGCTTTTATGGCTAATCCCCAGCTGGTGTGGGAATGGTATCAATACAGAAGGGAACTGATTGAAAAGGTTAAGCC
>JBARPA010000361.1:0-4370 GCA_049642665.1 Candidatus Zixiibacteriota bacterium | reverse complement strand
GGATCAAAGCGAGGAGGCACGTAATAGTCGTCGATCATATCCTTGGCTATTGCATCGTCGGTACGGGGATCACCATACTCTGCAAAAAACAACATCTTAAGTTGATAATCCGAAGGTACGCTTTTCTCATATGCCAGAACCTTATCCACAAAGACCTCAACCTCGGATGTGGTTGAGGCCGGTGCCCTTCCCACAAACAGATCCGGGAATAAATCCAGACTATCCTCCGGCTCACCATAAACGTGATCACCATCATAATCCCAGGTTCCATCCAGATCCGAGTAATATAAGTCAGCGGGAATATTTTCCGTTTCAGTCTGCAGTTCTATATGAGCATACCTGCAGGGGATAACATCAGTATCCCCACCCAGAACAACCCAGACACATCCGGAATCCTGATAAGCAATCTTAAGGTAATTTCTTATCTTCTCCGCAGGATCAGATCCAGCATAATTCGATGTAATCCACTCCCTGGTCCTTATGGCAGATGGTATTCCTTTTTTCCTTTTCCAGTCGACAAGCTCCTGAAAGTAGGATTTAAGGGTTTCATTGGTAACAACCAGATATTCCAGCATACCTTCATCTGTCCCCCCCCTCAGGTAACTGGAGGATATATCCTGGGGATTTTCAACAATCTTTTCCAGCATGCTTAGATAGGTTTCCTCTGCTTTCTGACTTCGTCGGGGAGCTTTAGGTGCTTTATCCTTCAGAGCATAATTTAGTTTGTATTGTATGCTTTTATAAAAGATAAGAGTCCTTTGTGCTGGTATATATTCCAGGGGATGAACCTGCAAAACCGCAATTCTTTTACCACCTAAAGAGCCCGTTTTTATATATTTTATAGGTACCTCCGGAAAGGGTGAAGAGGAATTATACACACTGGAAAGAGGCTGCACAAAGGAATTGGGATCAGGTGCTTTAGACCTGGGTATGGAAGGTTGAACTGGAAAGACAAGGAAGCTTTCCCTTAACTTTTCCTTTTCTGTTGAAATCACCTCCACCCCGAGAACCTCTGCATTATCAGGCAGTGCCAGAAAAATGTTTCTTACCGGTAATGCGGGTTTGCCAATTTGGTTCATCAGGTGTGATTGAGATAGCTTGATCAGATCATAGTCTTTTTCTTTCTCAAAAACCAAAGAGGATTTCGAGAAATTCACTGTTTGGGTTAACTCATAACTCAAGCCTTCTGAGTAAATGAAACCAAGGCCTAAGATCAAACAGAAAACCACAAGCCTTTTCATAGTGAACTCCTTTAAAGAAGATTCAGAAAAAACTCAGTTTTTTTTAGCCCCTTTGCAGTGCCTCTCAATTTATTATACAAAATTTTCCCTTTTTGTCAATAGAGAAACCACTTCATTTAACAATTAGAAACAATCCCCCTCAACCCCCATATTCCTTCACATCAGGTGATCTATTTTAAATTTTTAATGCAGTAACTATCCTTTTTATTCCAGCTAAATCCTTTATCGTCTCAATTTCATGGAACAAACCTCCCGATTGGATAAAATCATCCAATCTATCTCCATCCTCCCATCCCACCTCCAGGGCCAGTAATCCATCCCTTTTCAGATATTTATGACATTCCTTAACAATTCTTCTATTGAAATTCAATCCATCATCTCCCGAGAACAAAGCAACTCTAGGTTCGAAATCAGTAATTTCTTTAGATAGACTTTCCGAGTCATCATCCTTCACATAAGGAGGATTGGAAACAATACAATCCACTGAATTTTGAATATTTTTATTTTCCAGTGGCTGAAGCAGGTCACCCGAGTTGAACTCGATTCTCTCCTCAACTTTATGCTTTGTTGCATTGTCAGATGCAAGTTTTAATGCATCCTCTGAAATGTCGGTAGCGTAGATTAGGGACTCTTTTAAATTCACAGCCAAGGTAATAGCTATCACCCCTGAACCTGTACCCAGATCTATGATCTTTAAGGGCTGGTTTTCCTTTTTTATCTTTTTAAAATGATCGATCACCGAAAGGGTCAAAATCTCTGTCTCGGGTCGAGGGATCATGACCCTGGGATCGACTTTGAATTCCAAATCCAGAAACTCAGTTGAGCCGGTGATATATTGAAGAGGTTTGCCAGAGGCTCTCTCTTCTAAAAATTCATCTAATTTCCTTTTGTCCTTTTCATTCAGAACTTGGTCTTTATTAAGATACAAATCCACCCGACTTAAATCCAGAATCGAACATAAAAGGATCTCAGCGCTGGACCTGGGATTCCCGATGCCCCGTTCCTTCAAAAATTTTACTCCGGAGTTTAAAGCTTCAAGAAGGGTTGTGCTCATAAATCAACTCAAATCGCAAAGATTATGAATGTCTTGAAGGCAGCTCTCAAAGGAGTTTTCCTGTTCTGATAGAAGATAGGATGTGGCACATCCTCTTTTGGGAAGACCCCAAAGCCAGTATCGATTAGCATTTGTATTTCTTGGAAAGCTGATCTTGTAAAAAGGTTTTTTTGTCAGTAGCTGGGGTAAAAAGGTAATCCCCAGGCTTAAAATCCCAAAAACCTTAATGAATTTTCTGCGGCCCATTATTGTTCAATAAAGTTAAATTTAGATATTTTCATTGCCGGAACCAGCATTACCACACCGAATTGAGGACAGACTTTCCTGGTATTGGCTATAAGTTCCACATTGGAAAAGGCTTCTAAAATGCTCTGGCCTATTCGCATATTCTTCACCGCCCTGGTTATCTTTCCCTTTTCAATTAGAAAAGTTCCGTCCCGGGTGGTTCCTGTAACCATGGTCCTCATAGGATTCAGGTAGTTGATATACCACAGGCGGGTAACCAGTATCCCGTAATCCGTGGAGGAGATCATCTCCTCCATATTTGAATTTCCAATAGCCATTACCATATTTTTGGGATAGGGCCCGAAGGGATTGTCGGGCTTTAGAGCGTGTCCTGTGGATTGGATTCCGAATTTATTTGCATAATAGGAGTTATAAACAACACCTCTGGCCAATCCATTTTCTACCAGAACCACTTTCTTTTTGGTCACCCCTTCATAATCAAAGGGTATACCTATCATCTCAGGATCAAAAGGATCCTCTGTAACGGTTATGTTCTCACCGGTTATCCTCTCCCCTATCTTATTGGACATAAAACTTCTGCCCTGGGAAAAGGTCTTACCTCCGAATCCCAGAAAGCCTAAAAACAACAAAAGCGATGCAACGGAAGCTTCCTCCAGAATTACAGTATATTCACCTGGAGGTAATTCAACCGGATTTTGTGACATGATCGCTTTTCTAATGGCGGTTTGAGCAACATTTTGGACATCGATTCTATTCACTTCCCTTTGAAAATCCTGAGCCCAACCAGAGGCACCATTTGAAGAAGCGGTTAATGTCAGGTGAGACTGGGTTCCTTTAAAGAACTGTTGTGTTCCCAGGGAATTAACCACACCTATAATGTCAGTTTTGGTCTCAAAAGCACCAAAAGAATTCAATTTCTCCCTCTCGGAATCCTTGACTATTTTCTCAACAGCTTTTGCTCTATCTGTGGGTGAGAATTCAGAGGTCTCCTCATAATATCCTTTTACCTCAGGTGCTGGAAGGGATCGAGGTAAGGACACAAAATCCGGATCCTCCTGTTGGTTTTGGGCAATCTCAAAGGATTCCTTTATCATCTTTTTTAAATTTTCTTCATCAATTCTATTAGATACAGCCACACCGATCTTTTTATCCAGGACCGTCCTTGCCATCAAAACATGATCATACCTTGAAATATTGTTAAAAACGGTATTCTGCATAAAGCCGGTATAGTTAAAATCCTCCTCCAGCCAGAGAAGTTCAGTCTGTTCAGCCCTGGAAAACTTTAAACCCTTTTGTAAAGTTCCCAATATTCTATCTTTTTGCATTGATTTCCACTATAAGCTGGTAATTTAAATGATCCATCTTTTCTTAAAAAGTCTCATCCTGAAAACAAATTCAGGATTTCTTTGATCAATTATTCTAATTATAATGCAAAAACCCAACTTTTAACAAGCACTAAATTAAAATTTTATATAAATGCATTCGCTTGTGGAAAGAGATCAACTTGAGGCTATTGGGCATTTTTGAATTCTATATGCCCGGATTTAAGTTAGGCCGGTTAAATTGATATCCAATGAATCGGGGAATTCATTGTTAAGATATCATGCCAGAGATTTATTCATTTCTGTCAGTACCTGATGTAATACCTCGCTGAGGTCCTCGATTTTAAATGGTTTAGCAACTATGCCGCTGAAACCGTATTTTCTGAAATCTGACATAACCGGATCATTGGAATAGCCGCTGGAAACGATTGCTTTAACCTCAGGATCGATCTTTATCAGTTTCTGAATGGATTCTTTACCTCCCATTCCTCCTGGTACGGTCAAATC
>JBARPA010000360.1:0-3639 GCA_049642665.1 Candidatus Zixiibacteriota bacterium | reverse complement strand
GGCTAAGCCACAAACTAAACTTACTAAAAGATTCCCGAATAAAGGCGTCCTTGTCAATTTGTAACTATAAATAATAAGCAGAGCTGCTGCTATGACTGCCAGGATGAAAGCTATATTTTTTATGAAGAGGCTGACAAAAATCCCTGTCAAAAAAAGAATAATAGAGAAAACAAGCGCAGACCGTGCTCTCATTTTATCCTGAGGCAGAGGTCTTGAGGGCTTGTTGATTTTGTCTATTTCCAGGTCAAAGTAATCGTTAATAGCATATCCCCCTGCTGAAATAAGGCAACCTGAGAGCAATGCAAAGAAAAGCTTATCCATATAGCCAGACAAGCCTGCTATCCAAGCCCCTATAAAAACTGCAAAAATGGTGATAAGGTTGTTTAAAGGGCGGGTCAGCTCCAAATATGAAGTTAATTTATTCACATCTGGACTAAAAAGGTTCCGTTTAAAAGGTTCTGCTGAAAACTATTTTTAAACGCTTATTCTTGCCCAATGGGTTAACATCAAAATGAAGTCCCAGAGAGGAGAATTGCTCATCCACTTTTCTGTTATATTTTCTGACCTCCCGGATGGTATCGATCGCACTTAAAACCCGGTTAACTCCGCTTAGCGCCAGCATAAAAAGCGCCTTACGGTAGGCAGCCTCGGACCGGTTCCTCAACTTTCGGTAATAACGCTGTGATTCGGGGGATGACCAGTACCAGTTCCAGAAATCACTCTCCGGATAAATTTCAGCCTCCTCCCTCTGGTACAGCCGGGCCAGCTGATTGTACTCATCTCTGCTGACATAGAAATTTACGTCCTCAAAAAAACCCTCTGATTTTCCCCTTAAGTCAACGCCGGCATGTACTGCGGCATAGGATTTGTAGTCCTCTTTAGTCCAGGCTCCATAAGTTCTAAAGCCAAAAAAGCTGGCCCAAAGAGATGCCTCCACTCCCAGAAAAATCCTGGCCCGGGTATTGGAACCCACGTAAAATTCCCCGCCTCCGGGAACCAGAAGGGAAAGGAAAATCGCTTTTGATAATGATTTCTTTTGTGGCTCCGAAGGAAATAAATCGCCCTGAACCGTGAATTCCTCTATTATTTCTGGCTCCTCATTCTGCTCAAGATTCTGATATAAAAGATAGGATTTTAAAGAGGTGTTATCAGCTCTGAGAGGCAGCGATCCAGTTAAAAATATAATCAAATTTAAACTGAGTAAAATCTTGATAATATTTCGCTTCATACTGTGGCTCAAGAATGGATATCTGGTATTAGTAGTAAAAACATTTTTAGAATTTATAGGTTAAAAAGATTCTGGGACTGGGTTTTTGATCATATTCCTCAACCAGTCTAATTTTCATATCGAGCTGTGAAAACCCACCAGCTTTTTTGTTATATCTTTTAACCGACCAGCCCGCATCAAATCCGGATAGGATATGGTTGCCTATGATAGCGATCAAGGAATACCTGGCATTATCAAAAAGCTTGTTTGAATCGTCTCTTAGATTCAGATAGAGATTTCTATGGGGGGTGAGAAAATTTTTCGGATCAAAATCGTCCCAGCCATAGCGGAACTGATCGTATTTCCCGATCATCTCGTAATACTGCTGGGTCTTGGAGTCGGGAAGGTGTTCTATTATAACCACACTATCATAATCACACACTAACGTACTACCTGTTGGAACTTCATTAATATTAACACCATATATAATTAACATACTATCCTCATAATCTTGCTCGCTCCAGTTGAGATTGGCAAAATCTATATATTCATCCTCCTTGTTCTTGGCTTTGCCATGATAGGACAGATATCCGGTCCATAACAATGCCTCCAGGCCTAAAAATATACCCGCCTTTATCTTGGACTCCGCGTAGAACTCCCCTGCACCGGGCAAAAGCAAAGATAAAATGAATCCCTTGCTGGGGGATTTGCTTTTAAACCCGTAAATGTCCTGATAAACTTCATCCCCTGCCTGAGCGAATAGCAAATCTCCTGATTCCTTTGCACTCCGGTAGTTCCCGTAGCCCACTGAATTGAAATAATCCCTGATGGAGACATCTTCATTCTGGGGATTAGTTAAAGTGGCTGCGTTACTTATTGAGAAGCATAAAAACAAAATTAAAATAAAAACTATCAAAATGAGAAATCTTCTTTTAATCATCTTGTCTCCTTTGTTTATTTTACTACAGCAATTTTACAGAAAACAACTTCCTCTTGACTTAAGCCTTTCGCTTCCACTCTACATAAATATACGCCAGAAGCCACCTTTGAGCAATCCCATTCTTTCTCGTTATTTTCCCCGCCCACGCCCGTGTGATCCAACTCCTCCACCAGATCACCAGCAAGATCATAGATTTTGATGTTAACCTCTGCATCCTCTCCCAGAAAATATCTTATAATAGCTCTATCCTTGGCCGGATTTGGGTAAGTGTAAACCTTTTTCTCGGGTAAAAATGCAAATTCAGGAAGATTCGGCAGATCCTCGATGGGGAAATAATTGGTATGGGAGGGATCGTGACCTTCCATCGGCCAGGGATTTTTTTCTGGGTGGTAATCCCAGGGCAATTTCCAGGCATAGACAAAGCCGTCATCTGCCGGGACTAACAACTCAGATTTTAAATCCTGATCCAGATCCACCATAACACCAGATGAGGAGATGGGACCGGCACAGGAAAGAGGAAAACCAAAAATTTGATTTCCATCTTTATTAAAAGCATAAATCTTATTCTCTTGCGTTCCGAGCACAATATCAGATATCCCGTCATCATCCACATCCACCAGAACAGGAGAGGACTTAATCATATCCACCGGATTGGCTGGATCAACAATAATTGGGAAGTTGTCAGCTACAGTTCCATTGTAGTTATAGGCAAATATCTTATTACAGGATGTCACCACAATCTCCAGATAGCCATCCCCATCTATGTCGCCCAGGGCAAGTTCCGATTCAACTTTCTCCCCGATTTCAACAGGGAATCCGGGAAGAGGTGAAAGCTCTTTGTCCCAGGCATAAACCCCTCCGTCCCCGATCACAACCACTACATCCAGTATATCATCTCTGTTTAAATCGCCCACAACGGGTGATGACGCTTTATCATATGGTACTGCAGGGGTAGAAATCCTGGAATCGGTTCTCCAGACACGTATCCCGTGTTGACCATAAATTATATCTCCGGTAACAATGAAATTGATCTTTGATGAGTCGGTTATGGCCATGCCCAAGATTCTTCGATCGAATCTCGGGGAATCTATCACGCAACCGTCTTGCGAGATCAAGAACAGCTTAAACATATCTGTTCCAACATAAATCTCAAGACCTGGTTTTTCAGGATCAAAATCTGAGATCACGGGAATCATAGAAATACTATTACCCAAGTCCACTGGGAATCCAGCTTTCAAATCTGCTAAGGAATCGTTATTTAAATCAACCGGTTTCCAGCAGTAGACTTTACCATCAACAGTTGCGGAGACGATCTCCAGTGTATCATCCCCATCCACATCCCCCAATGTGGGAGTACCCACTAGAGTGGTATCCAGGATATCAAAAAAGGCTAAAGGATAAAAAGTTGTATCCCCATTCAGCTCGATATCGAATGCATAATTAGGATTGGGGATCAGGCTTTCGCCATTTGATCTCCAGGCATAAAGGAATC
>JBARPA010000359.1:0-4937 GCA_049642665.1 Candidatus Zixiibacteriota bacterium | reverse complement strand
GACCGGAACCGGTCAGCTGCCAAAACTGGAGGAGGATATGTATTTTCTGGAAAAGGAGGATCTCTTTTTAATTCCCACTGCTGAGGTTCCGGTGACCAACCTTCACCGGGAGGAGATCCTGAACGGGGAAAATCTGCCGCTATATTACTGCTCCTACACCGCCTGCTTCAGGCGAGAGGCAGGGGCATATGGCAAAGACACCCGGGGTATGATCAGGGTTCACCAGTTCGATAAAGTGGAGCTGGTTAAATTCGTTAAACCGGAAACCTCATACCAGGAGCTGGAGAGCTTGACTCAAGATGCCGAAAAGATCCTGCAGCTTCTGGGTCTTCCTTATAGGGTGAGAGCTCTTTGCACCGGAGATTTAAGCTTTGCCGCATCCAAATGCTATGATATCGAGGTATGGGCTGCAGGTCTAAACAATTATCTTGAGGTTTCCTCCTGCAGTAATTATGAGGATTTTCAAGCCAGAAGAATGGGAGCTAAATACAGGGAAAAATCGGATACCAAGCCCCGTCTGGTTCACACCCTTAATGGATCAGGAGTAGCCCTACCCCGAACCGTGATTGCCCTTCTGGAGAACTACCAGACCAAAAAGGGCACGGTTATAATTCCAGAAGCCCTGAGACCTTATATGAACGGGATAGAGGAGATAAGTTGAACAAAAAAAAAGATTACCTGGGGGGATACACCGAATATCCCTGGTTTTTCAAGGGATTCATAGTCATTGGCATCGTCCTGATTGCCTTCATATTTATTTACTATACCCAGGTGGTGATAAGCGAGCTTAAGGAGAATTCCACCCGGGTGGTAAATGCCTATGCCAAACTGTGGCAGCTGGTTGCTCTGGAATCCACCACCGGTCAGGAGATCGGCTTGATCTTCGAGGAGGTTATTCAAAAAAGCAGATTCCCAATCGTGGTTACCGATGCTCAGGGAGAGCCTCAAGCCTGGAGGGAGGTGGAGATTCCCTGGGATGATACCAGTTATCTATCCGAAAAGAAGCTCAAGGAAATCATCAAAAAAATGGACAAGGGAAAAGAGCCCATCCCTATTTATTATGGAGAATCCAATGAAAACACCCTCTATCTCCACTACGCGGATCCCAGAATAATATCCCGGCTTCGCTGGATGCCTTTAGTTCAGATAGGGGTAGTCTTTCTGTTGGGACTGGCTGCCTTTATCACCTTCCGAAACATAAAAAGATCCGAGCAGAGATCCATCTGGGTGGGAATGGCCAAGGAAACTGCCCATCAACTCGGTACTCCCCTATCCTCACTTCTCGGGTGGTTGGAACTTTTAAAGGAGGAGTGCGAAACCAAATATAAGGACAATTTGGAGAATATGGAGAAAGATATAAAGAGACTGGAAAAAATAGCCAATCGATTCGGACAGATCGGGAGCTTACCTGAATTAGAACCTGTAGATCTAAATCATGTTGTCTCCGAGGTGGTTTCTTTTTTCAAAGTTAAACTTCCACACGACGGTTTGGGTGTTAAAATCAAGGAGGAACTCTCCCCACTAACTGAGGTGGAGATCAATTCAGATCTCATCGCCTGGGTGGTGGAAAATCTAATCAAAAACTCACTGGAGGCTGTTGATCCCAGGGAGGGAATGATCAAAATATGGACCCAAATGGGCGATGATCAAAAAACAGTTCTTTTGGGGGTGATGGACAACGGAAAGGGCATACCTTCCGGCGAACAGAAAAAGATATTTGGTCCAGGATATACCACCAAAAAAAGAGGATGGGGATTAGGCCTTTCCTTAGCCAGAAGGATCGTTGAGGATTATCACTCCGGTAAAATCTATCTTAAGGAAAGCGTTTCCGATATCAAAACAACTTTTGTGGTGTTATTACCTCTGAAGACCAAAGCGTAGATTCAAAGCAAAATAGCTAAAAGACGTAAATAGTAATGAATTTACTTTTCATAAAAGACAGGTGGTTTTTTTGAGACAGAAAAGCGAAATCAAAAAAATACTCTGGGTGGATGACGAGATCGATCAGCTCAGATCCCAGATAATCTTCCTGGAGGGAAAAGGCTACCACGTCACCCCGGTCTCCAACGGAGATGACGCGGTTAAATTGGTTGGAAAAGAGGCATTCGATTTAATTCTTTTAGATGAGATGATGCCGGGAAAGGACGGTTTAACCACTCTGGAGGAAATAAAGGAAATCAATCCTTATATCCCGGTTATAATGGTTACCAAATCCGAGGAAGAGGATTTAATGGAACAGGCCATTGGCAAAAAGATCGACGACTATCTCACCAAACCGGTTAATCCCAGCCAGATACTCTCGGCAGTCAAAAGGATTCTGGAGGTAAAGTGGATACGGGAAGATCATCTTTCCCAGGATTACTTAAAGGATTTCAGAAAAATCTCTGATCTTTTAAATACCCCCCTGGGGTGGCAGGATTGGATCGAAATCCATAAAACTTTATCAGAATGGGACTTGGAGGTGGAGAATATTAAAGACCTGGGCCTGAAACAAACCCATTCGGACCAGAGAAAGGAATGTAATCTACAGTTCGGTAAATACATAGATAAAGAGTATCAAGGGTGGTTGAGCTCCGAGGATTCGCCAACCGTATCCCCTGATGTGGCTAAAAAATATCTTTTTCCCATTCTGAGACAGGGCAAAAGCCTCTTTTTCATCGTGGTTGACTGTATGAGGCTGGATCAATGGATGATTATCGAACCATTACTGGATGAATATTTCAATATTAAAACGGATTACTATTTCTCCATTTTACCCACGGCCACCCCTTATTCCAGGAATGCCATTTTTTCCGGACTTTTCCCCGATGCTCTGGCCTTAAAATATCCTGAGTTGTGGAAAAGAGGGTCTGAGGATGAGTTGTCCCGTAATCGTTATGAGTCGGATTTGATGAAGGAACAGCTGAAAAGTTTAGGAGTGCGCCTTAAAACCGAACCCAAATATAAAAAGATTGTGGATAAAGAAGAAGGGGGAAACCTGTCCAAAAGGATATCCACCTTTACAGATATCTCATTCTTTTCCATAGTGTTTAACTTCCTTGATATGCTGGCTCATGGGAGATCTGAATCTGAGATATTAATGGAGATAACTCCGGACGAAGCCGCTTTCAGATCCCTGATGAGATCCTGGTTCACCCATTCATCCCTTTTTGAGATTTTAAAATATCTCTCCACCCAGAACTGTGAGGTGGTAATCACCACAGACCACGGCAGTGTCTTGGGAACCAGGGGGACCATTGCTTATGGAAGGAAGGACACCTCCCCCAATCTAAGATATAAATATGGTGACAATCTGAAATGCGATACCAAAGAGGCCTTACTCATAAAGAATCCCAAAGATTACAAACTACCTGTTTATTCTATGGGCACCACCTATATCATTGCCAAGGAGGATTTCTATTTTGTCTATCCCACCAAGTTAAGCGAGTATCGGAGGGAGTATCGCAACACCTTCCAGCACGGAGGAATCTCTTTGGAGGAGATGATTCTACCGGTTGCAACTTTGAAACCGAAAAGATAATATCCCAAAATCTCTTTGAAATTAAACTGAATCATCGGTTTTGATTGGTGAAAAAATCATAACCTCAAGCCAAAAACAGACAAAGGGTTTGGGGAATAAGTTAGCCCTAAAACTACGCCGGGGAAGCTTCGTGGCATTAAGCGGCTCACTGGGTAGCGGAAAAACTACCCTGATCAAAGGAATTTGCAAGGGCCTTGGAATAAGGGAGCTGGTTAGAAGTCCCTGCTTTGTCATAATGACTCAATACCCGGGAAAGTTTCCGGTGTATCATTTCGATCTTTACAGACTGAAAAACCCAGAGGAGCTTTTTACCATAGGTTATGATGAATATTTTTATGGGGATGGAATCTGTCTGGTGGAATGGGCAGAAAAAGCCAAATATCTTTTGCCCGAACGAAGAATCGACGTTTTTCTCAGAATCCTCTCAGAAGCTGAGAGGGAAATAGAAATAAAAGAAGTTAAACCAAAAACGCAAAAGCACAAAAAAAGATAAAACCAAATGAGAATTTTAGGAATCGATACAGCTACCATGATTTCAGGAATTGGAGTGGTGCAGGAGGGTGAAGTTCTGGCTGATTTCAGGTATGACGTGAAACTCACCCATTCGGAAGTGCTTCTGTCCTACATAGAGAAAATCATGAAGAAGTTAAGATTGAAACTGGATAATCTTGATGGTTTTTCAGTCTCCATCGGTCCAGGTTCCTTTACCGGACTAAGGATCGGTCTGGCTACTGTAAAAGGCCTTTGCTTTGCCTCAGGGAAACCAGTGGCCGGGATTCCTACTTTAGATGCCTTGGCTTTTCTCTCAAGAGGATGCAGATATCCTCTGATCCCTGTGCTGGATGCCAAAAAAAACCAGGTTTATGCAGCTGTTTACAAAACCCGGGACAACAAAATCACAAGAGAAACATCTTACTTTGTGGTGGATCCCTGGGAGCTAACACAGAGGATACCCCGGGAGGCGGCTTTCACCGGTCCCGGAATTAAGGTTTTGCAGTCAGAACTGAAAAAAAAGATGGGCCAAAAAGCCCACTTTCTCAGAGGAGAAAAAACTCTGCCCAGCGGAGCGGCAGTGGCTTGTATGGGCTGGGAAAAGCTGAAAAAAGGTCAAAAAGAGGATCTTTTTTTACTGGAACCAATTTATGTCAGAAAATCCGAAGCAGAGCTTAAGTTCAGAAAAGCCTGAAAATCTGGACAATCTGATCATAGAGAAAATGAAAAAGGAGGATTTAGATCAGGTGGTGCGGATAGAAAGGCACTCCTTTTCTGATCCCTGGAAGAAAGACTTCTTTTCTCAGGACATTGATAATCCCTCCGCTCTACCCCTGGTGGCCAGAGCTAATAATAGGGTTGTGGGTTATATATGCCTGTGGATGATTTTAGACGAGATTCAGATGAGCAATATTGCAGTTTCTCC
>JBARPA010000358.1:0-3712 GCA_049642665.1 Candidatus Zixiibacteriota bacterium | reverse complement strand
TCTGACGTGTCATCTCATCTATGTGGATGGAGTAAAAAATGGCTGGGTTGGATTGACCCCCTGAGATTACCCTGGGGCACGCACAGCGATATCGTAATATATAATATCGAGACCACGAATGACAGTTCATTGTATATGCTTCCTATAAGACCAACCACAGGTGAATATTTTCTGCTGGAATATCGCAATCCAGAGTCTGAAGCAAAATTTGACAAACTGGATTCAGACTTCAGCTGCTATTTCTGGCCTGATTTGACCTACGGTTGTGATCCGTTAGATAGAGGTTTACTTATAACTCACGTTGATTCGTCTGCCTCGCCCTGGTGGACAAATGATGGCACCAGGTACTATCCTCACTACAGGATTACAGTTGAAGACGCAGGCTATAATCCCTCTATGGATGCCTGGAGCAATCCCGAAGGATTTGTCACAGACAGCGCCCAGTGGTGGTATCCTTATGAGACCAGACGGGCAGCACCTTTTTCAAGCGGTGTTTTTGGACAGGAGCTCTTCAGCCCCACAACCAATCCTAACAGCGATGGTTATTCGGCTCCCTCAGGAATAGTGGTGAGAGTGGATTCCATTGTGGATGATAAACTTTATGCTTACATTCACCTTCCGTTACCCATCTTCTCCCTTTTTTCACCCCAGGATAGTGCCTTTTTCCCCCTGGTTGCTGACTTTAACTGGGAAGATCCCGTCCCCTGGGATGAGTTGAAATATGATCTGCATCTGAGCACTTCGCAAGTGTTTCATCCTGATTCCACGGTTGTTTACGATAGCCTCTCAATTAACGAATATACAGATACCCTTGAGGTCAACAGATTCTACTGGAAGGTGCGAACATACAAAAACTCCCTGGAACGCTGGTCAACCCAGATCTGGACTTTCCTTTCAGCTATTCGAGGGGATGTGAACGCGAATAAAGAGGTAACTATTTCGGATGTTGTTTATCTGGTTAACTATGTTCTCAAAAGTGGAGTAGATCCTGTTCCTGAGCCGGTTGTAGGTGATGTGAATTGCGACAACGACGTTAATCTTACGGATGCGGTCTACCTGGTAAATTATCTTTTCAAAAGTGGGCCACCACCCTGTCAATAACATTTGAGGATAGCTCTGGGTCTCCTGACCCAGAGATATATTGACAAGGTCGTGAGACCTTGTCCTACCAAATGTTGACCTCACGGAAGTGATCTATTTAATGGATTATCTTTTCTGTCAATGAGCTTGAGGTTATTTCCTGAAATCACTGAAAAAGCGTAAAAGAGTGGTCGGGCAAGGTGCCCGACCTACGTGGAATTAATGAATCACATTCTAGCAGTTAGGGTTCTCCTGACTGTGGCGAGATCTGCCTATGGTATGGCCAGCAATGTAGCAAGAGGAATTCTTCGGAGATCTCTCTGGAAAGACTTGACAGAATGGGCGAAAAGGTTATATTAAAAGTAGCTTAGTATTGTTTTGGCTTATTTTTTCACCCCTCTCACGGTGGGATGATATATATGAAAAGTACTAGTTTCCTAATGAATCTTTTGATGTAGAGGAGTTATGAAAAATTTAGTAAAAGTCTTGGTTATTTGCGGGTTTATCATAACAGCAGTCCCGCACTTTACATCTGCCATTGACCTTTCCAGGGGTATAATTCTGGACGTCCCGGAAGAGATGATCGAATTGCAGTTTGGAGAGATACCTTTATCTCGGCTTACACCACAGGATAGTATTGAGATGGCTGCATACCGTTTTACCGGTGACACTCTTAAGGTTTTAGCCATTATGGTTGACTGGTCCAACCGGCCGGGCACATACTCCAGAGAGACTTTTGACAGCTTGCTTTTCTCCAGAAACGTCTTTCCGGGAGGGTCGGTTGCTGACTATTTCTACGAAGTTTCCTATGGACAACTAACTGTAATTGGAGAGGTGATAGACTGGTATGATGCAGGAGGGTATATGGGCTGGTTTGATTTTGAATCTCTGTTCGAGGAGCTTGATCCGGTCATAGACTACTCCCGGTTTGATGGTAACAATGATGGCGATGTTGATGCTGCTGTTTTCATCCGTTCAGGTAATGGGGAGGAGGATTCCCATGATCCCTTTGATATCTGGTCATATGCTTATGTCTATCCACCGGGATCCGGTCCGGGACCCTTCGACGGGATGCATATGCCCAGATGGAACACCTCGCCAGAGACCCGACCGTTGCGTGATCCTTTAAATCCTACGCTCTTTTCGGGAGTCGATTCCCTGAATAGAATTCGCGTTTTTGTTCACGAGATGACCCATTGTATAGGCGTCCCTGACCTCTATGATTACGATGCTAAGCTGGTCACTTCAACATATTACACACCAGGTGACGATAACGATCATCCTGCGGTCGACTGGTGCGTTATGGGATATGCTGGTTACGGAATATTCTCCATCGGTTCTGAAGTGCCATCCCATCTCTGCGGGTGGAGCAAAAAAGAACTTGGGTGGATCGACCCTGTAATATTACCCGGAGGCACTCATAACGATGTCGTAATCAATAATGTCGAAACCACCAAAGACAGCTCCCTTTATCTGCTTCCAATAATTCCGGCTGAGGGGGAATACTTTCTTCTGGAGTACCGCAATCCCGGTTCCACAGGTAAATTTGACAAAATAGATTCTGACTTCAGTTGCTACTTCTGGCCTGATTTGACCTTTGCCGGTGATTCTTTGGATAGAGGCTTGCTAATCATGCACGTTCATGACTCCCTGGGCGCCTACTACTGGAGAATAAATTACGGGACGCCGGATTATCCTCACTACACGGTTGCAGTTGAAGATGCAGGCTATAATCCAGTAAAGGATACTTCCTACAATCCTGAAGGATCTGTTACTGATAGTGCTCAGTGGTGGTATCCCTATGAGACCAGACGTGCAGCAACTTTTTCCAGTGATGTGTCCGGTCAGGAGCTTTTTAGTCCCACAACCAATCCTAACAGCGATGGTTATTCGGCTCCTTCAGGAATAGTGGTAAGAGTGGATTCCATTGTTGATGATAAACTTTACGCTTATATTCATGCTCCCATACCTCTTTTCTCTCTTCTTTTACCCGAGGACAGCGCTTTTGTTCCTTATGTAGTGACTTTTGATTGGGAAGACGCCAACCCTTGGGAAGAGCTAAAGTATGATCTTTATGTCAGTACATCAACAAATTTCCATCCTGATTCCACAGTTGTTTATGATAGCCTCTCAATCAGCCAACATACCGACACCCTTGAGGTGGCTAGATTTTATTGGAAGGTTAGAACTTACAACAACTCTATGGAACAATGGTCAACTCAAATCTGGACTCTCCTCTCAGCCATTCGAGGGGATATCAATGCTGACAAAGAGGTAGCTATTTCGGACGTAGTTTATCTAATTAACTACCTTTTTAAAAGCGGACCAGAGCCTATTCCCGAACCTGTTATCGGGGACGTGAATTGCGATGGCAATGTGGAAATTACCGATGCAGTATATCTGGTGAATTATCTCTTTAAAAGTGGGCCCCCGCCCTGTTAATAACATTTGAGCGTAGCTCTGGGTTCCTGACCCAGAGATATATTGACAAGTTCAGAGACCTTGTCCTACCCGACAATAATTATCTAATTAGCTGTCATGGTTGAATTATCTTTTTAGGGTTTTATTTCCTTGACATAGAATTCACAAGGATTTAACTTTCATAGAAAATCTAAAAGGTTGGGCTTATGAC
>JBARPA010000357.1:0-1927 GCA_049642665.1 Candidatus Zixiibacteriota bacterium | reverse complement strand
GAATCGGGACCCTTTGCCTGAGGAAGTGGATAAATGTGAGCCTTTTCTTTTGAAACAGATAGAGATAATAAAACCCAGGATAATCTGTGCTCTGGGAAGAATCTCCGCTCAGGTCCTTTTGAAAACCAAATTACCTCTCAACCAATTGAGAGGAAGGTTTCACGACTATCATGGGATAAGATTTCTGGTGACCTATCACCCGGCAGCGCTTTTACGCTATCCCCAGTACAAACGCCAGACCTGGGAGGACGTGCAACTTCTCAGAACAGAATACGACAAATTACTTTCAAGTTAACCGATCCTTATTGATGATATAAATACGAGGGTAAAGATATGGCTGAGAAAAGCGCACCAACTGACAGAGTGCCACCCCAGGCACAGGAGGTGGAGCAGGCAGTTTTAGGGGCTATGCTTTTGGACAGGGAAGCCATTGGAAATGCCATCGAGCTTTTAGATGAGAGCTGTTTTTATAGCCCTGCACACCAGAAGATATTTTCGGCTATCGTTTCCCTTTACGACAGGGGGGAACCGGCCGATCTGGTGACCTTAACTGAGGAATTAAGCAGAAGAAAACAAACGGAACAGGTGGGAGGCAGGCTTTATATCATAGGTTTGGTGGAGGGAGTGGCCACCTCTGCCAATATCGAATATCACTGCAGAATCGTCCTGGAGAAATCAACTTTAAGAAAACTAATTGAAACCTCAACCGAGGTTATAACCAAATGTTATAATGAATCTGAAGATGTAAACTTTTTATTAGATAATGCCGAACAGAGGATATTCGAAATATCAGAGAAAAGAATTAAGCAGGGATTTGTCCCCTTATCGGATATTTTGCCACATACTTTTGAATCCATCGATCGAATAAAAGAGGGGCATATCACCGGCTTGCCCACTGGCTTTTTGGAATTGGATGGTTTAACCGCGGGTCTTCAAAATGCTGACCTGGTAGTGGTAGCGGGAAGACCATCCATGGGAAAAACCTCATTTTGTTTGTCCTTCGTCGAAAATATAGCGGTGGAGAATAAAATTCCAGCTGCCATATTCAGCCTGGAAATGGAGAAAAATCAACTGGCCAACCGGATGCTTTGCAGTCGAGCTCGAATCAGCTCTCATAAGATGAGATCGGGAAGATTGAGCGATCATGAGTGGACCAACCTATCCATTGCAGTGGGACCTCTTTCCGAAGCCAAGATATTTGTGGATGATACTCCGGGAATGGGTGTTCTGGAGATGAGAGCAAAAGCTCGTAGGTTGAAGGCCAAGGAGAACATAGGGCTGGTGGTGGTTGATTATCTCCAGCTGATGCAGGGACCCAAGGGTTCAGAATCAAGACAGCAGGAAATCGCCTTAATCTCCAGATCATTAAAAGGATTGGCTAAAGATCTGAACGTTCCTGTGGTGGCCTGTTCCCAGCTTTCCCGGGCCGTTGAAACCAGAGGAGGGGAACGCAGGCCGCAATTAGCCGATCTCAGGGAATCAGGTGCCATTGAACAGGATGCTGATCTGGTCATATTCATCTACCGTCCGGAGCTCTATGGAATTAAAAGTGTGGATTTCAAAAAGGATAAGATCTCCACCGAGGGAATTGCCGAGCTAATTGTAGCCAAGCACAGAAATGGACCCACAGGTAGCGTTCTATTGAGCTTTGTCAAACAGTATGCCAGATTCGAAAATCCCGAACTGGTACATACGGAAACGCCTTTTTAAAAGAACTCATTCAAGGCGCGTACATGCCTCCGAACAGTCACGCCATAAAAGATAGAAACCTGCTTCGAGTTATCGGGAATAAAACCCTGTTCTTTTTTGAAGAGGTAGGGGCAGTAGCCATGATGATCAAGGATATCTTCGCTAAGCTGCCTAAGGTTTTCCGCAGTTTTCACCTGACCACCGAACAGATGCTTTCCATGGGAGTTAATTCCCTGCC
>JBARPA010000356.1:0-1504 GCA_049642665.1 Candidatus Zixiibacteriota bacterium | reverse complement strand
GAGGGAGTGTATCGACCATTACAGTTAGATCAGCCCACTCAATCTCACCTGTGGGATTTTTAGCCTGTATAAGCGCGGAGATAGAATAGTCCTTTGAATCGTCTATCCGATGGAGAATCATACCGCCCAGATCAGAATAGACGTGTTTGAAGAATTGAAGTCTGCCTTCAAAGGCACTCTCCCTTTCTTTCCAGTGATTCTCTATGAAACCTTTCCACTGATCTTCATCGCCAGAGTTGAATGAATTTAGAAGAAGTGTTAATAACTTGCCCGCAGGTGTATCCGGAATCTCAGGCTGGGATGCTTGAACGCCTGTTGAAAATAAAAGTATGGTTACTAAGATGATGAATGCGAATTTCCAATCAGCTGTTCTATACATATCTCCTCCTTTCTAAGGGAAATAATATAATGTACTTAAGCTTAAGTTCCTCCAATTTTCTTTAATTATTTACACAAAAAAGCAGATGAAGTTCCAATGTTCTGTGATTTTTGTTTCTTCTCCAATTTAGTTGTCCTAATTTATTATAAGAGAAAGTCTCGTTTAAACTTATGTGGGATGACATCCTGAAAACTCACCCCCTAACCCCCTCTCTTACTAAGAGAGGGGGAACAAAAGGGGGTGAGTTCAAAGAACCTGCTAGTTTTTTTTCCAAGAAGGTAAAGCACAAAGGATCATACACCCTGGTATTAATGTCTTCCATAAACCAATTCTTTAACAACTTTTTTGGAGAAGAACCTGATTTTTAAAAATACTCTTAAATTTATATTTTAGAATCCATTTGACTTTTTGAAAAAGAAAGGTAAAATAAAAAAAGAGAAAATGCTCACACTAATGACAATTCTATCTGGAGCCATAATATGAAGAATGATCCAGAGAGTTTGATACCAAGTATTGATGATATTAAAAAAGCATTTGAAAGGATCAAACCCTTCATAAAAAGAACCCCTGTATTAACCTGCAAAAGCCTTGACCAGATCACAGGGGCAGAGCTTTTTTTCAAGTGCGAGAACTTTCAGAAGGTTGGCGCTTTCAAATTCAGGGGTGCAACCAATGCGGTCTTCTCACTTTCTGAGGAGGAAGCCAGGCGAGGTGTGGCTACCCATTCCTCGGGAAATCATGCCCAGGCTTTAGCTCTGGCAGCTGAGATCAGAGGCATAAGAGCATATATAGTAATGCCCAGAAGCGCTTCTCAGGTGAAGATAAATGCTGTCAAGGGTTATGCAGGGAAGATAATACCCTGTGAGCCCACATTAAAGTCCAGGGAGGAGACCTTAAAGCAGGTGGTTAATGATACTGGTGCTGTTTTTATCCATTCCTCTAATGATCATCGGGTCATAGCTGGTCAGGGGACTGCCTCAATGGAATTTTTAGAGGAAGTTCAAGACCTGGATTTTGTCATGGTTCCGGTGGGTGGAGGAGGGCTTTTAGGTGGAACAGCAATTGCTTTTTCCGGACTTTCACCTTCTACTAAAATCATCGGGGTTGAACCAGAGGGTGCAGATG
>JBARPA010000355.1:0-3565 GCA_049642665.1 Candidatus Zixiibacteriota bacterium | reverse complement strand
AGTATAGGGAATGCAAAGCTGTAGGTTGATTCGTATCCATCATCGAAAGTGATCAGAAGTCTTTTGGTATCCTGGTATCTCTTTTTAAGGAAAATCTCCTCTGCTTTTACCGATTGATAGCCATTTTCTTTCAGGTATCTTATCTGTTGTTCAAATTGCCTGATCTTCTGTCTGGTGATTCCCCATTCGAAACTATCTCCGATTTTATGGTAGACTACGATGGGTAGTTCATGTTCTGGTTTTTTTTTGAAACGTATAAACCAGAAAAGATAGGCTGCAATAAAAAGAGTTATAATGGAGAGAAGGAAAAAGAACATGGACTATTTCCAATTAACTTTTGAAAGGACTTTTTGGTCCACCGGTCCCAGGATGGTTGCACAGAGTTTGTCCGAATCAAGCAGTTGATCAGCCACCTCCTTCACATCTTCAGCTTTGACTTTATCAATATGTGAAATAGTCTTATCTAGGCTGAAATAATCTCCGAAGAAAAGTTCGTGTCGAGCTAATCTATTCATTTGATTGGTGGTGGATTCTGCAGCAAAAATCAGCCCGCCTTTTAACTGATAGCAAGCATGTTCCAGCTCGTCCTTGGAGATCTTTTTTTTCTTAATGGAGTTAAATTCCTTTAAAATCAATTTTATGGATGGAATTAATTTTTCCTGATTTGTCCCCAGATAAATCCCAAACACTCCCCCTTCTTTGAAAAAATCGGAGAAAGAGTATATGTTATAGGCTAAGCCCAGCTCCTCCCTTATCCTCTGAAACAGTCTGGAGCTCATCCCTCCACCCAGTATAGTGCTTAATACCAGTGCTGGATATTTCTGAGGATCAGTAAAGGAGTAACTCGGAAAACCTAAACAGACATGGGTTTGAGCTGTTTTTCTTTTTTTTACCTTCTTATCAGAATAAGGAATTAATCTTTTTTCCGAGATATTTTTATCCAAGTTTTTTGGGTGGAA
The DNA here is from genome assembly GCA_049642665.1 of Candidatus Zixiibacteriota bacterium. Classification (GTDB taxonomy): domain Bacteria; phylum Zixibacteria; class MSB-5A5; order MSB-5A5; family SM23-73-2; genus CAYURP01. Next base: position 2,606 of record JBARPA010000355.1, on the reverse strand, counting down.
TCTGAAACTCCTCTCCACTTCTTTTACCAATTCCTGGTGATTTATTTTTCCAGAGGCAGAAATCACCACCCGGGGATAGACATAGTTGCGGTGCAGATAATCAAGCACCTGTTTTCTTTTGATTTTTGAAATGGACTGCAGAGTTCCAATGATCGGTCTGCCCAAAGGATGCTTTCCCCAGAGGGCTTCCATGAAAAGATCGAATATCAGATCGCTGGGAGTATCCTCTGCATCCATTATCTCCTCAATTATTACAGATTTTTCCTTTTTGAAGTCCGCTTGCCTGAAAAGAGAGTTCTTTAAAATATCGGAGAGGATATCTAAAGCTATGCCCACATGTTCATCCAGAACCTTGGCATAATAGCAGGTATGTTCCCTTCCGGTGAAAGCATTCAGGCTCCCTCCCACAGATTCCAAAGACACAGCGATATCCCGGGCGGATCTTTTTTTGGTACCTTTAAAAACCAGATGTTCTATGAAATGAGAGATCCCGTTCTCCCCAGGTTTTTCATCCCTTGAGCCAGTATCCACCCACACTCCTAAGCACACGGATCTCACGCCGAGCATCCTGGAGGAAACCACCCGGATTCCGTTTTCTAAAACCGTTTTGCTATAGTGAGATTTCATAATAACATTTCCCACCAAAAAAAGTTAAATTTTTAGTTTAGAAATGAAGCAAGGGTATTTGATCTATCTTTTCTTTATCCCGTTGGGGTCCGGTTTCAAACAAGCCTTTCTTGAGAGTTTAACCTTGCCATCCGGGTCTATTCCGATGATTTTGACCTTAAACTCATCGCCCATTTTCAGCACGTCCTCAACCCGATATACCCTTTTAAAATCTAACTCGGAGATGTGAACCAATCCTTCCTGGCCCGGTAAGAACTCCACAAAGGCTCCAAAGGGCATAATCTTTTTAACCTTGCCGTTATAGATTTTTCCCACCTCGGGTTCCTCTACCAGTTTGAGTATCATATCCTGTGCCATCTCTGCGGCTTTTTGATCAGGGGTGGCAATAAAAATGGTCCCGTCATCCTCTATATCAATCTTAGCACCGGTCTGCTCAATTATGTTTCTTATAATCTTACCACCAGGACCTATAACACCGCCGATTTTCTCCTGTTTTATCTTGAGGATGATTATCCTGGGGGCATATACCGACAACTCAGGTCTGGGACGATCAATGGTTTTCTCCATTATGCTTAGAATATACAACTTTCCGTCTTTAGCCTGGGATAGTGCTTGTCTTATTGTGCTCAGATCCAGACCTGAGATCTTCACATCCATTTGAAAAGCAGTTATTCCCTGTTTGGTCCCGGTAACCTTGAAGTCCATATCACCGAAATGATCCTCCACCCCCAAAATATCAGATAAAACCACCAGCTTATCGTCTTCTTTGATCAGTCCCATAGCAATTCCAGCAACAGGAGCTTTGATGGGAACTCCAGCGTCCATCAAAGAGAGGGAGCCTGCACAGACAGTGGCCATGGAGGAGGAACCATTGGATTCCAGTATATCGGAGACCAGCCTGACAGTGTAAGGAAAGGATTCCTCGGAAGGGATCATGGGTTGAATGGCCCTTTCGGCCAAAACCCCGTGTCCGATCTCCCTTCTTCCCGGTCCGCGGATAGGTTTTATCTCTCCCACGCTGAAGGGAGGAAAGTTATAATGAAGCATGTAACTTTTGCTTGATTCCCCTTCCAGATCATCTACCGTTTGCTCATCCATCTTGGTTCCTAAAGTTGTCGCCACCAGACTCTGGGTTTGACCTCGCGTAAAAAGGGCTGATCCATGAGTGCGGGGTAAAATCCCCACCTCACAGCTTATGGGTCTTATAGAAGTTGAATCTCTGCCATCCAACCGAATACCCGTTTCCAGAATCATCTTCCTCATATCCTCTTTTTCCAGATCCTCTAAGATGGATTTGATTTCTGTCTCACTCTCTGGAAACTTCTCTGCTAAGTTCTCAGTTATCGTTTTCTTGAGGTCATCCAGAATCTTTTGACGAGCCTGTTTATCTGCAGTGTGATTGGTTTCCTTGATTTTTTCCTGAGCCAATTCCTTTACTGCCGCAATCAGTTCTGGATTTTTGGGTGGCATCTCAACTTTCATTTTGGATTTGCCACATCTTTTCACCAGTTCTTTTTGTTTTTGAATTATCTTTTTGATTTCCTGATATCCCAGTTCCATAGCGGTTGAAAGTTCGTCCTCCGAAACCTCGTTGCAGTTCCCCTCCACCATTATGATGTTTTCCTCGGTTCCGGCCAGCACCAGGTTTATGTCGCTTTGGTCCAGCTCCGAGAAGGTGGGGTTGATCACATATTTCTGGTTAATCCTTCCCATTCTCACAGCCCCCACTGGGTTCTCAAAGGGGATGTCCGATATGCAAAGTGCGGTTGAGGCACCGTTTATTCCTAACACATCACCGTCGTTCTCCTGATCCGAGGATAGCACCATTACCATGATCTGGATCTCATAATAATATTCATCAGGAAAAAGGGGCCTCAGGGAACGATCGATTAATCTGGCAGAGAGGATTTCCTTTTCGCTGGGTCTGCCTTCTCTTTTAAAAAACCAACCAGGGATTTTTCCCGCAGCATAGGTTTTCT
>JBARPA010000354.1:0-7065 GCA_049642665.1 Candidatus Zixiibacteriota bacterium | reverse complement strand
ACTTACATTCATATCAGTACATTTCTCATTTTGGTTCTCCTTTCTTTTCTTTGGATTATCAGGTTAACTTTTTCCCCTTAGAGCTATATAGTTGTTTTAAATCACCTCCTTTCTTAAAAGATTGCATGGATGTGTAAATGCAACAGCGGTGCCCGGAGAAAAGAAGATCAAAAAAATATGGGAAGAATCATCTATTCGCTTAACAACTAAAAAGATAGAGGTGGCTCATTTAGAGCAGTTGCTCTCTTACTGAAGAGGTTTTTGGGGATTATGTTATAGAATAATATACTGGTATGTTAGGATATGTATAACAGAATGGGATATTCTGCTTTCTAAAATTCCCTATGTAGAAACGAAGCTTATTTTATAGAGAAAAAAAACAAGGCTAAAGCCCTGCCCTGTGTTATCAATGGAAATGGATTAAACATGTAGCCGTGGCTTTAAGCCTCGGTTGAATGTATGTTTATCCCTAGCTCTTTGATTAACCTGTTGAGATATGTTCTTTGAATACCTAAGAGCTTAGCGGCTTTGGATTGGTTGTTTTTGGTCAAAGAAAGGGTCTGGGAGATGAACTCTATTTTGAACTTCTTTAAAGCTTCATCCAATGGGATTCCGGGTGAGATCTCCTCTTTTGCTTTCTGGCTTAATTGAGGCGGTAAAAGATCGGAAGTGATAGTGTTCCCCGGAGCTAAAACTACTGCCCTTTCCAGGACATTCTGCAGTTCCCTTATGTTTCCCGGCCAATTATAGGTTAAAAATATCTCTAAAGCAGCAGGCTCTATGGAGGTTAATCTCTTCTTCATCTCCCGGTTGAATTTCTGCAGGAAGTGACTGGCTAAAGTGGGAATATCCTCTTTTCTTTTTCGCAGAGGGGGAAGAGTTATGGAGATGACATTTAAACGGAAGAAAAGGTCCTCCCTGAAGCTTTTCTCTTCTACCCTTTGATTTAAATCCCGGTTGGTGGCAGCTATTATCCTGGCATCCACAGTCTGAGTCTGAGTCCCCCCCACCCTTTCGAACTCACCGGATTCCAGGAAATGCAAGAACTTGGTCTGGATAACCAGGGATATATCTCCGATCTCATCCAGAAAAACGGTTCCGGTATGAGCGGTTTCCAACCTTCCTTTTTTTCTCTGATAAGCTCCGGTAAAAGCTCCTTTCTCATGCCCGAAAAGATCACTCTCCAGAAGCTGTTCCGATAATGCTACGCAGTTGACATAGACAAAAGGTTTATCTTTCCTCGGGCTTAGATTATGAATGGCTCGGGCTAATACCTGTTTACCAGTCCCGCTTTCTCCCTGGATCAAAATGGTGGATTTGGTATCAGCTACTTTTTGAACCATCTCCTTGATTTTTTTCATCTCCGAGCTCTCCCCCCAAACCATGCCATACTCCTTGTCAATTTCCTCTTTTAAATACTCTTTTTCGCTGACTAAGTTTTTTCTCTCCAGTGCCTTTTGAATGGTTAAGAGAATATGTTCGGGCTCACAGGGCTTGGGTATAAAATCATATGCTCCCTTTTTTATAGATTCGACCGCTTTCTCTATTGTGCCAAAAGCAGTTAGCATTATGACCAGCACTTCGGGGTCTTGTTTTTTCATCCTGATCAGAGTCTCCATCCCATCTAACTTAGGCATCATCATATCCAGAAGCACTATATCCGCTCCTTCTTTTTCGAATATGTCCAGACCCTCCTCTCCATCCTCAGCAGTTGAGACCCGGTACTGATGAAATTTCAACCTCTCAGCTAAAAGAGTTCTTATCTGAGGGTCATCATCCACGATTAATATCTTTTCCTGGGACATAAACTCACCTTTCTCTTAGATTAGCTTTCCGGCAGGGTGAAGCTAAATTTTGTGCCCTTGCCTGTCTCCGGTGCCGGGCTTTCAACCTTTATCTCTCCTTCGTGAAGATGCACAAGATTTCTTACGATATCCAGCCCGATACCCAAACCCTTCTCTGCAGACATTCCATCAGGTGTAAGTTTACGGAATCTCTCAAAAATCTTTTCTAAATTCTCAGGAGATATTCCAATTCCGTTATCTGTAACTGAAATTTCCACCATTTTCTTTTCCTTTATCTTTTTTGCAGAAACAGATATTTTGCCACCAGAGGAAGTAAATTTTAAGGAATTATCCAGAAGATTGAGAAGAATCTGCAACAGACCATGCTTGTCCGCATAGACAAAGGTATCTGCAAATTTATATTTGAATAAGTCAATGTCCTTTTTCTGAGCCAGGACTTTCATAACCCCACAGGCTTCATCCACCACCTGATTTAAGGGGAGTTTCTCTTTATTTAATACTATCTTGCTTGATTCACTCATGGACAAAGTTAAAAGGTTATTAATCATCTGGGTAACGTGCAGAGTGCTTTCTTTAACCATTTCAAGATGTTTTCGGCTCTCCCCTGAAACCTCTCCGCACACACCCTGCAGCATATTGTCCACTGATAATTTAATGGAAGTCAGAGGGGTTCTCAGGTCGTGGGATACGTTGGAAATGAATTTGGTCTTGAGTTTATTCAGCTCCTCCAACTTCTCTTTCTCCAGTTTCTCAGCCATTACCCTCTCTCTCATTTTTATAGTTTGCAGAGTTTGGCCTACCTCCTGCACCATCAAGGAAATCAGCTCCAAGTCCTCTGCAGAATACCTGACTTTTGATTTCTTCTTGCCTATTAAGAGAAAACCAAATAGCTCTTCTTTTTCTATAATGGGAAAGGATAACTTGATTTCAAATTCATTTAGAATTTGACTCTCCAGCAAAACCGAAATTTCCCTGAATTCGGTGGAACCTTTAGCCCCTTGGATTTTTTTGGTTTTAGATAATTCAGAGAGCAAATTCATTTTCTTAACATCAATTTTATTTACTTCCTCTTCAGAAAAGCCGAGTGATTTAGCTATTTTGAACTCTTTTGACTCATCTTCTTTAAGGAATATGAATGCCCGCTGGGCAGCCAGCAGAACATCAAGCTTTCTTAAAAGCAGTTCTAAAAGCTCATCCCGGGTGAATGTAAGGTTAACCTGACGGATGAACTTCTGGACTGCTTTACGGTAATCATATCTCACCCGATAAAGAGTTCTCTCCACAAACGCTCTTATCCTGTTTTTAGCTGGAGTGAAAAGCAAAGCTGCTATTACACCGGCCAAGATAAAAAATAAGCTACCCTGATACCCGGTGAGCAAATGTATTATCTCACCTAATAGCCCGACCACGAAAAGATAAATACCCACGACAAACCCGGCTAAAAGAGAATATACCAGACTACGGTGGATGACTACATCTATATCCATAACCTGATACCTGAGGATAGAAAAAGCAAAGGAGATCGGAATCAGTAACATGAAGAGATAATTGACCATCTCCGGGATAAGGGATCGACTGAACAAAACATCAGGCAGGGTATGTAAAAAGATAAAAGGGAATGTTCCCACCACGATTCCCCAAAAGATCCACCTGAGTTTTCTTTTGTCCTCCAAAAACACCAAATTCTTGTAGGTTTGATATAAAACCCCAATACCCAAAAGCACATAGGCAACCAGATATATTCGGAAATAAAGAAAAAGGATCTTATATGCCTGGAACAAAGACAGGGAGTTTGCTGAAATTGATCTCCAGTAAAATATCTCCATCAGAATTATGAGCACCAAACCAGGAAGGTACAGAGCATAGATAAAAGGATTTCTATGTCTTGAGATTTCCTCCTCCCGGGGGAAAACAATGGAGAAATGAAAAAAAAGGGCTGGTATAAGAGTGTAAGCAATTATCTGCAAAGAGGGGAGAATGAAGCTTAATCCTTCAGGACCATAGGGGAAACCTTCCCAGGAGACGAACAGAGCCAGAGAGAAAGAAAGAGAGGAGAACAAAAAAATCCTCGTCACCTGACTTCTGATGCCTCTAAGGAAAACGAAAACTCCCACCACCCACAGGAAAAGACCAGCCAAAAAGTTGATAAGTAAAAATAAAGAACTATTCCTTCTCTCTAAGGGGATTATTATGTCAATTACCTCACCGTTTCTTTGCAGGGTTAAATTAATCGATTGGTCAATTCTTTTCTGATCTAAGAAGAAATGGAGGTCGCTTTTGCTGTGGATTGGATTTTCATCAATTTCTAAAAGAATGTCTCCGCTTATTACACCAGACCTTGCGGCCTGGCCATCAGCCGGAAGCTGGATTATCCTGAGGTGATCTTCTGATTTTTCCAAAAAGGCTTTAATTCCGGGCCGTTCATATAATCTGGCGCTGCCCCACACCCCTATTATCAGAACAAGAATGGCAATGAGGAGAAAAAGATGAGACTGTTTTATCCCTATTCCAGTCATCTTAGCTCAACTTATATAAATCTCAGTTTTCTCTGCTTGAGCCGCGTCAAATCTAAGAAAAGATCCTCTCAAGTTATAACTCAAAAAGATCGGTCCATTTTTAAATAATCTTAAGTCTATTGAACTGTCAAGGGAAATATTATACAGGTCTATTTATTAATGTATTGTCATTAACTGAAACAATATAATAGAACATATAACCAATACCTTTTAGCTGGTTAAACTTTTGAGAAGGAACTGGAGAAAATTGGTCAAGAGGACAATCAGTTTACGGGCGATGAGGGGAGTAGTGGGGTGGGTTCGGGGACGATCTTAGAACTTTTTTAATGAGTTTAGAAGAACCTGTGCCTGATGTCCCTGTTCTGTTGGTTGCCGTGTAACTTCCAGTGAAACAATCAACTGGGTTTTCCTTAGCCTGTCCTATATTCCTATCAACGATGTGAGTGTATCCGACCCATACCACATTTCCTTTGAGATCAGGTAACCCTGGTGTATGAATGAACAAAAAGCCATCCGATCCAAAAATCGGAGGGCTCTATGGGAGGTAATGCTAATTATTTACTTTAACAATACTATTTTCTTTACTTGAGTGAGATATCCCGCCTGTATCTTGTAGAAATAGATTCCACTGGTTACCTCTTCACCCTCTTCATTCTTACCATCCCAAAGAACAGACTTATAACCTGAAGATACCTGCTCAGAAACCAAAGTTCGAACTCTCCGTCCCAATAGGTTATAAATAGTCATGTTTACAAAACCTGACTTCGCTAATGTGAAATCTATCTTAGTTGTAGAGTTAAATGGGTTAGGGTAGTTCTGGGAAAGAGCAAATTCAGAGGGTTTTTTCCTTTTCCCGGTCTCATCCTTTACATCAGTACTGATCTGAATATACTTTATGGTGGCATAGTCGTAGTGTGTTCCACTGCCCCAGCTTGCTCCGGTGACGTAAACATTGCTGTAACAACCCGAATCATCCACTGCTATGGCAGAAGCTACATCATAAGAAGATCCCGGTCCATTGTATCTCTTTGCCCAGACGGTATCTCCATTAGGCCTATACTTTATGGTAAAATAGTCATACGATGTATCACTGGTATGGATACTTCCGGTTAAATAAAGATTATCACATTCATCTGTGACAATGGCTGGTTCTGCATCAATAGTATCTGGATACGTCTCAGATTGGTATCTCCTCGTCCAAACGGTATCTCCATTAGCATTATATTTTATGGTGAAGTTGTGCCCTCCGCTTATTCCTGCAACAAAGATATTACCAGCACCATCTAAAGCTATAGAAGAACTCCGGTCATCCGTATTCCACGGATTATTGTATCTCTTTTCCCAAGCGATATTTCCGTTGGGATAGTATTTTATGGTAAGATAATCTGCGTCTGTACCAGTTCCGTAGCTCTGTCCAGTCACATAGACATTTCCTGAATTATCCACAACAATGTCTGAAGGCATATCCTCCTTTGATGCCGCTACATTATCGTATATTTTTGGCCAACCAGGAGCAACATCTCCATTTGGCAAATACTTTATTGTTGCATAATCATAGTCTGTTCCACTGCCATAACTAATACCTGTAACATAAGCATTCCCCGAACCATCCACAGCTATGTCCCGAGACATATCAGTGTGGTCGCCAGAACCGTTTAATGTTCTAACCCAAGCACTGTCCCCATTGGAATAATATTTTATAGTGCAATAATCCCAATATGCAGTTCCGTTCAAGCATAGCCCAGTAACATAAACATTACCAGAATTATCTATAGCCAAATCAAGACCTCCAGCACCGTTATTCATCGGTCCGTTATATTGTCTAACCCAATCTGTGTCTCCATCGGGATAATACTTTATAGTGAGACAGCCGTAGATTGACCCGCCCTCAAAAATACTCCCGGTTACATACACATTCTCAGAATCGTCTATAGCTAAGGCATAAGCATAATCTTCCCCATTTCCTGTTCCGTTGTGTCTTCTTTCCCAAGCAGTATCTCCATTTGGATAATACTTAATCGTAGCATAATCAGTGGATGTCCCACTGCCGTGACTTCCTCCAGTCACATACACATTGCCGGAACCATCTACCGCTATCGCACCAGCCCTATCCAAGTTGTTTCCTGGTCCGTTGTATATTCTGACCCAGGCCGTGTCAACGGTTTGACCAAAGGTAGCGACGCTCCCTATAAGTAGAATCGTTAGGGCGCAAGCTGATGCAACCCAAATAATTGTTCTCGAAGATCTCATTTGTTCTCCACCTCTTGTTTATAGTTAAAATTTATAAGGAAACACTTACCAGTCATTACTAACAATATAAAATGCCAGGCTTCACCTCCTACTACAGATCAGGTTAAAAAACTTTTTTTCTACTTATTCGTCTTGTTTAGCCCTTGATTTTAAATATCAACCTCACTAAGATGTAAAATCAAAGAGTTTAAGTGTTAAAAGCAAACCATTCGGCAGTCAACAGAAAGTTCAGCTGGTTGTCTTTCTTATTTTCAACACAAGAAATAACGTACCAGATTTCATTTGTCAAGAATAAAGTTCCACAATATAAGGGGGCACGTCAACTTTTTAATACTCTTGTTATCAGCAAGTCAGAAAACAACCTTACCGAAATTCACACCCCCACCATAATCCATAAAAATCCAAGAAAACCAAACTTCAATTGAGACAAAATTGAAGCAAAATGGTTTGGGGGTAAGCAATCCGTTGGGAATCAAGGAGTTAATGGGGTGGGT
>JBARPA010000353.1:0-4934 GCA_049642665.1 Candidatus Zixiibacteriota bacterium | reverse complement strand
CCCATAAACTTCATCATCCCGCCCATTCCAAAGGGCATGACACTAATTAACTCAGGCCACATCTTTTTCATCAGCTCAGCAAAGCCCTGAGGTGTCATCAGATCGATCATGGCCTCAAATACTGCCCACTGGGCTTTTACCTCAGGGTGCGGATCAGGGAAATCATAGCCTAAAGCTGAGGAGGCAAATCGAGCCAGATCTACTATTTCTATTGGAATGTTTTTTTTGTCTACGCTGACCCGAAACTGAAACTCACAACAAGGGCAAAGCGCCAAAACCTTTTTTGCTCCTGCTTCAATTGCCTGATCCAGGCGGGTTTTGCCGATCTCAGCTGCTACTGGAGGTTCCTTTATCAGAGTTAGAACTGAACCGCAGCAGTGAGCCTCCTCCCTATTATGGCTCATTTCAACTAATTTGACATTGGGTATGGCTTTGATCAAATCCCGCGGTGGCTCGTACACACCGGAGACCCGTCCAATATGGCAGGAGTCGTGCCAGGTAACTGTCGTCGGCTTCATAGTGTTTGGGGGAAACTTGAACTCTCCAGATTTGATCTTCTCTGAGATAATTTCGCTGTAATGCTTTGCCTTAATTCCGTATTCGATTCCCAGCTTTTCGGTCCATCTGGGATACACCTGTCGCCACATCATATCGCATGCGGGACAGGAGCAGATCACCGTATCAGCACCGGCCTCTTTTACTGCCTGAATGTTCTTTTTCATAATTTCAACGAACAGTTCCCACTTGCCAGCCACCAGCATGGGAGTCCCGCAGCAGTTTTCCTTCTGCCCTACGTATCCAAAGTCCACGCCCGCTGCATCCAGGAGTCTTACACTGGCCATGGCAATATCTTGTTCAACGTAGGAGGCAGTGCAGCCAGCAAAATAGATGTTTTTCGACTTTTGACCCGGACCATGTTTTTCCAATAAGTCCTCAGGAAACCAAACGGCGCGATCCTTGCGATAACCTGCCCAGATATCCCCTTCAGCCCGCAAGGCTGCTGCCATCATCTCAAAGGGTGGGAAGGTCATTTTCTTGTCCTCATCAATAAGTTTGCCCCTGAGTTTCATCCAGGAGGGTTCGATGGGTAAAACCGAGGAACAGCGTAAGTTGCACAGCTCACAGGTGGTGCAGACGATAATGGTGTCCACCATAAACTGGCTCCACTTCTCATGACCCTCCATATACTGTCTGAGCCAGTACCATTTGCCCCGCGGGCTCTGAGATTCCCAGCCTCGTCCGTAGAACTGGTCACATTCGTCGATGCAGTAACCGCACTGGGAACAGCTATAAGCGTACCAGGCCACGTCAGCCGGTATGCCCCGTACCGGTCGGGTGGTAGGCCGTTCACCTAACTCGGTGATAACCCGATTACCAAAAGGCCGCACCACCGGCTCCAGAGCCCCGGCCAAACTGAGTGCACTTCCAACCACTCCCTTTTCTATCACTTTGCCCGGATTCATTATCTTTTTAGGATCAATCTCTTTTTTGAAGGCACGAAGTCTATCTGCACGTCCCTTGCCTAATATCTGATCAGCTTTTTTCCCGAAATAAAGACCTGTAGCATAGGGACGGCCACCGTGCTTTTCGGCAATCTTCATCAAGGTGAGAACTAACGAGAAAACAAAATTGTAACTGAACTTGCGTTCGTCACTGGGTATGAAGCCCAGGATGACCACCTCCGGCTTGCCGTCCTTTCCTTTCTGGATGATCACACCCTCCTTGACCACAGGCTGGTTTATTTTTCTCTCGATCTCGACCATCACGTCCCCTAAGCTGGAAAGAGGAACGATCACCTCAGCCGGTACCAGCGAGGGACCAAGACGTTTAACCACCATTAGTTTAAAACGGTTTTCCCACTCGTGCTGGGCAATTCGCTGGCTTAAGATCTCAGCTTGACAGGACTTAAGAATTTCTGAAAGTTTATCTGTAACCGAATGGTGATCCTTCCTGCGAAAAGCCAGGGTCATAATATAGGAAGCCGGAAGGAGCACCCGCTCCTCAACTGGATGCTCATAATGTTCCCTCAAAGGTGCCCGGTTTTTGAGTTCAGCCATTCGTGGATTTATAAAAACTAAAGACCAGATGGGGAGATGAGAATCAATGATCAGCTCTATCAGATGCTGCAAATCGTGAGGATCAGGACAGCCCACGCAGAGGACCTCCAGCTCTTCAAGTGGTTGAACCTTGAGAATAACCTGCGTGATAAGGCCGATAATACCTTCCGTGTCTGCAACAAGTTCAAGTTCCTTTCCTGCAAATTCCCTTACCTCCCCTGTAGGCAGAACCACCCGAGCACTGATAACGTTATCCTTATACCAGCCAGCTTCGTAAGAGCCGATACCCGTGCCTCCCTGAGCCAGCCAGCCACCAGCGGTTGAAGAGGGGTAGCTGGTGGGATAAAGCCGCAAGGTGAGGTTGTGTTTAGCCAGCTCCCGATCCAGCGATTCCCATACCACACCCGCTTCAACAGTTGCGGTTTGAGAGGTTGTGTCGATGTCGAGTATTCTTTTCATTCGATAAAAATCTACAACCAGGCCCTGTTTAACCGGAATAACCCCCCCGTAACCTGAGGAAGCCTTGCCTCGTGGAGTAAGAGGTATGTTATTCCCTACTGCCCACCGAACCAGTTCCACCACCTCTGCTTCTGTCTCTGGTTGAACCACTGCCTCTGGGATAGTATTACCTATGAGTGGCTTGAACAGGCCCGGCATAGCTGCGATGTCGTGCCCATAAAGCATTCGTTCTGTCTTCTGAAAATTCACCCGGCTGCCAAACTTCTGCTCAAGCCAGGATCGAAGTTCACTGCCCAACTTAGCCATTATTAACTCCCTTTGTTAAAGAGCCAAAATGTTCAAATTCTATATTGTTAAATCCCAACTATCTTTCTACCCAATACGGACTAAATTGGTATTCTTTTTGCCAGAATTCACGCATAAGACCCTGTGATATTATCTTGTAGCTGAAATGAAAAATCTATGTTTATTTAACTAATTAAAGAATAATCTTACTTATCAGTGGCGATATCTACCACAAAACTATATCCATGTTTCTCAAAGCCCAATTTTTCATAAAACTGGTGGGCCAGCTCTCTTTTGATATTGCTGGAGAGCATAAGCTTGTAGCAGCTGGATTTTTTACAGCGGTGCATGGCAAACTGCATCATCTTTTTGCCGATGCCTTTTCCCTGCCAGTCCGGGTGTACCATTACATCATCAACGATGCCTGATTTTGCACTCAAATGAGAGAGCTTGTCCATTACAAGTAGGCTGAAGGTTCCCACAATTTTGTGGTTTGATTTTGCCACATAAATTTTGTAATCGGGATAATCTCTGATTCGCTTGAAGATACTTTGAGCTTCTTTGATCGAAAGAACGTCCTGATCCACGTCCGGCTGTTTAAAAAGGGAAAGAACCTCAGGCAGGTCTTTTTCCGTTGCTTCCCGAATTTCTATTTTTACCATAATAAATCACCCCGCAAAACCCAAAGTGAACCTGAAGGTTCACACTCCAATTCAGTTGTCAGTTGACCGTTTTCCGTGAACCGTTAACCAACCAGAGTGGTCAAACGATCTCTACCAGTTTGATATCAAAAGTAAGGTCTTTTCCAGCTAAAGGATGGTTGGCATCCAGGGTTACTTTTGACTCGGACACATTGGTCACAGTGACTCTGATTTTTCGCCCGTCAGCCTGATGCAGTTGTAATTGTTGACCCACTTTGGGATCCACGTTTTCCGGAATTTTTTTCCGGTCCACCGCCATTACCATCTCCTCATGGTGCGTACCGTAGGCTTTATCCGCCGGAATTTTAGCCGTTATCGATTCGCCTGGATTCATCCCATCCACAGCTTCCTCAAAACCCGGGATTACCTGTCGTTGACCTATGGTGAACTGCAGAGGATCTCGCCCCTCGGAAGAGTCAAACACCTGGCCATCCTCAAATTTGCCTGTGTAGTGAACCTTAACCGTATCCCCATTTTTTGCTTTTGTCATCTATTCCTCCATTTTTTCAAGTTCTAGAAACCAGGGCGATTAGATACAAAAACATAGGCACAGATTCAGCAGAATCCGCCGCCTCGAATCTGTGCCTTTTGTTATTTAACGTGTATATCAGCTTAAAAATTTGCCTCCGCGTTTGTAAACGCGAATTCACTCCTGCTTCTTTGTATTCCACAGTGTACGGGATACGTACAAATTCGGTGAACCTGAAGGTTCACACTCCAATTCAGTTATCCGTTGGCCGTTTTCCGATCATAAGTTTGGTCCGAAATCTTTTTTAAATGCCTCAGCTAACTTCCTTCCCCAATCTTCTAAGGGTTCTAATTTCCCGAAGAAGAATCTCAAAACCGGCGGCTCCTCCACAAATTTGAGACCCTTGACCAGATCCCGGTGCTGGTATAGCCAGGTAACCCTGTCAACTACATACTGAAAATGAGAGATGGTGTAGATCCTCCTCGGAACTGCCAGTCTGCATAACTCCAGATCCGAAAAGACCTCGTTCCCATCCGCATCCCTGTCCATTGAGATGGTTCCCCGCTCCATACTTCTCACTCCGGATGTGATATAGATAGCCGCTGCCAGAGCTCCGGCTGGATATTCTGACTGGGGCATGCTGGGCAAAAACTTCCGAGCATCAACATGACAGGCCAATCCTCCGGGAGGTGTAACCACCGGAATTTTGTTTTCGATGAATCTTTCTGCGAAATATTTCACCTGTTCAGCTGCGCTGCCGGCAACATTTAGATCAGTCATCTCTCTTAATCCCACAGCCATGGCCTCGATCTCATGGGTGGACATCCCGCCATAGGTAAGAAATCCCTCGTAAACCGGAAGCCAGGGTTTTATGTCTTCATAGAACTTTTTGTTATTGGTGGCGATAAAACCTCCTCTGACACAACTCCTCTTTCTGCCGCTTAGATAAAAGAGGTCCACCAC
>JBARPA010000352.1:0-2866 GCA_049642665.1 Candidatus Zixiibacteriota bacterium | reverse complement strand
CTTTTGCCTTTTCTCCCTGGGGAAAGAGATTAAGGTAATTTTTAAAGATCGCTTCAGCCCGGGAATAATTACCCAGATTGAGTTCTTTTCTACCCCACCAGAATAGAATCTCTGAATGAATCTTTTGGCCTTCAGTTTCCTCAGCCAGTTTTTCGAGTTGGGTTTGATCTAAATGACTTTGTAAAAGGAGCTGAAGCGACTCCAAGGCCAGTTTTTTGGTTTCTTTTTCACCTTCTTGATAAGATTGGATGAATTCTGAGGCTGAGCCTGGAAGTTCTCCATTCATATATTTGATATTTCCCAGGTAAAAATGGCATAAAGGTAAAAACCGGCTCTGAGGAAATTCCTTTAGGTAGCTTTTAAAGGATTTCTCGGCGTGGGGAAGATCCTGGAGATGGTAATGGCATCGGGCAATCATAAGTTTGAAAATTGAAAAGCGGGAATCCTGGGGAAAGCTTTGAGCCAGTGTTTCGAATCGAGACAAAGCCTCCGGGTATGCGCCTTGGGAATAATAGGTTAAGGCATCATTCAGTTCTTTTTCTACCTGGTTGGAATATGAATTTAAAGGAGCGCCAAACAGAAATAAAAGGGGGATTAAAACATAAATAAAAAAAACTTTCTTATTTTTTGCTCCAAGAAAGGGAAACACTTAAAACTCTTATTGACAAAGGTGTTTTTGGGGTCACAGGGATCTTTTTTTATCCTAACGAATACTTTCCAAAATCCTCCGGGTTCAGCCGTTTCAACCTTTCCCTCAAGGAGTCCTGATCTTTGATCCCGCTTCCCTTAAGTTCAAAGAGTTCATCAGCCACAAAGATGGGAACCCCGGTCTTCAAAGCCAATGCGATGGAATCAGAGGGGCGAGCGTCTATCTCCAGGGAGTTACCCTTAATATCAACATATATTTTTGCATAGAAGGTTTGATTGACCAGCTGTGTCACCTCAACTTTTTTCATCTCTCCCTGCATGGATTTAATCACCTGTTTCAAAAGATCGTGAGTCAAAGGCCTTTTGGATTTAATTCCGGAAAGTTCCATGGCAATAGCCCAGGCCTCATAATGTCCGATCCAGATGGGAAGAAGCTTCTCCGTGGAATCCATAGAGGCTAAGATCACTACCGGGGAATTGGTAGTCATATCCAAGGCCAAACCATTTATCTTTGCTTTAATCATCCCCATATTTCGCTTCTGTTTATAAAATCAGGTTTTTTCTTTCTTCACCACCCAGAGCTTGAGATTGGCTTCCACCTCAGCAGAGACCTTTACGGGCACGGTATAAACTCCCAGGGCCTTGAGTGGCTCCTTGAGATCAATTTTATGCCGGTCAATTTCGAATCCTTTTGTTTTTAAGAGATCGGATATGTTCTGAGTAGTCACTGAACCAAAGACCTTATCCTCTTCACCTACTGCGACCTCCGCGGTAACTGAAATCTTTTCAATCTCGTCTTTCAGTCTTTCATCTTTACGTTTGCTCTTATTATCCCTCTGGCTTTTCTGTTGGATGACCTCTTCAATAGCCTTGAGATTTCCTTTAGTCGCGGGAATGGCTAAGTTTCTGGGGATAAGATAATTTCGGGCAAAACCGGCCTTAACCTCAACCACCTCCCCGCATTTGCCCAGATTCTTCAGATCCTCTCTTAGAATTATCTTCAATTTCTCTCCTTTATCTGCTAACCTCTGCGGTAAAAGGGAGCATGGCCAGATGTCTTCCCCTCTTGATAGCCATGGTGAGCTGGCGTTGATGCTTGGCACAGTTACCGGTTATCCTTCGGGGTAAAATTTTTCCCCGATCGCTGATATACCGCCTGAGTAACCTTTCATCTTTATAATCTATAATCTTAACTTTCTGCTCACAGAACCTGCAGATTTTCCTTCTTCTTAGTTCTTCCAACAAGCTTTACTCCTTTTTTATATACACCATTTAAATAAACTATATCCCTGTATTATCCCCAGTACAGGTTATCCTCTCATTTCGAATTATCCGTCTCCTTGCTGGAGTAGTTTTTTTCCTTTGGCTGGGGCTCGGGTGTATATTCAGCTTCTGATTTTACCGTCAAGAACCTGATGCAACTCTCATTCAGAAGAAAAAACCTCTCCAGCTCCCGGGGTATATTATTTTCACCTTCGTAGAGCATAAAAACATAATAACCCTGATTTTTTTTGGCTATGGGATAACTCAGCCTTCTCATACCCCAGCGCTCGCTTTTCAGAATCTTGGCCTTGTGCCCCTCGATAAAATCGCTTACCCTTTTTATCTCACCTTCAATTTTCTCCTCCCCGATAGAGGGATCCAGAATAAAAGTGGTTTCATATTTACTCAATATCAGCCTCCTGTGGCAAATTCATATATATTTACTTAAATTCCTCAGTTATATTTGTTCATGGTCTGTTTAATTCCCAGAGTCAGGGTACTTTCCGTGGCATCCGCAGCCTGACTTATCATTTTATTCGCTTGCTCCAGCTCCTCCTCTTTAAAATCCTCCAAAACAAATTCCTCCAGATCCAACTCCTCCTCAGGCATCCCCACTCCTATTCTCAATCTTGCAAAATCCAGAGTGTTAAGCTGGTAAATGATGGATCGTAAACCTTTATGCCCTCCATCGGTGCCACCTTCTCTTATCCTGATCTTTCCTAAAGGTAGATTTATGTCATCGCATAAAACAATAAGATTTTCCGGTTTCACATTAAAATCCGCCAGACAATCCAGCACCACCCAGCCACAGATATTCATAAAAGTAATGGGCTTGATCAAAAAAATCTTCCTCCCGCCTGATTCAATCTGGCAGTAATAATAATCTCCTTTTCCTGCTTTTAAAGTCTTTCTTTTTCTTTTGACTAACTCATCAACCACTTTATAACCCACATTG
>JBARPA010000351.1:0-7833 GCA_049642665.1 Candidatus Zixiibacteriota bacterium | reverse complement strand
CAGGGATAAAGAAAGCATCATCTCCCAGAGGGAGGTGGGTGGTGATACCGCGTCCTTTGTTTCTGCCTTAAGGCAGGCCTTCAGACAGGACCCGGATGTAATCTTTGTAGGTGAGGTCAGGGATATTGAGACCATGTCCATTGCCTTAACCGCAGCGGATACCGGGCACCTTGTTTTGACCACGCTTCATACCTTAAATGCGGTGGAGACCATCAGCAGAATTATTTCCTTTTACCCCCCTCACCAGCACCAGCAGATAAGACTTTTGTTGTCCGCCACTTTGAAAGCGGTTATATGTCAGAGGCTTATGCCCAGAAGCGATGGGCCGGGCAGGGTTCCCGGGGTAGAGATTTTGGTCTCAACTGCATCGGTCCGGGAATATATATCCGATCCCGCTAAAACTCCATTGATCTCTGAGTTGATCGAGAGCGGAGCCATTCAATACGGTATGCAGTCATTTGACCAGTCCATTATGGACCTTTTCAAAAAGGGAATAATTTCCTATGAGGAGGCTATGAGCCAGGCAACTAATCCGGATGATTTCGATCTCCGGCTCAAAGGAATTACCGGAGCATCTGAAAGAGGATGGGAGGAATTTAAGCAAACCAAAAAATAAAAACATAAATTGAGATTTTTGGAGTATGTTTGTTTAAGAAGGTGCTGATAGCTAATCGGGGAGAAATAGCCCTGCGCATCATAAGGGCCTGCAAGGAACTAGGAATTTCCACTGTGGCCGTGTACTCAGATGCGGACCGCAACTCCCTGCACGTAAGGTTTGCAGATGAGGATGTGTGCATAGGCCCAGCCAAACCCACCGAAAGTTACCTGGATCCCAGAAGGGTGATCAGTGCTGCTGAGGTTACCAACTCCGATGCTATCCATCCGGGTTATGGTTTTCTGGCGGAGTCTGCTGACTTCGCCGAGATATGCGAATCCTGTCAGATAAAATTCATCGGTCCTGCATCGGATATAATCAGGATGGCAGGAGACAAAGCCCTGGCTAAACAAAAGATGAAAGAGGCCGGGATTTCGGTTATCCCGGGGGGAGATGGGAATGTTGAATCCCTGGAACAAGCCCATGATATTGCCTCCCAGATAGGGTATCCGGTTTTAGTCAAAGCCTCTGCCGGGGGCGGGGGAAAGGGAATGAGAATGGCTAGGGATGAGAAGGAACTGAAGAAAAATTACGAAATGGCTAAATTGGAAGCCGGAGCAAGCTTTGGAAATGCAGACGTATATATAGAGAAATTCATCTCCAATCCCAGACATATTGAGGTCCAGATTCTGGGCGATAGCCTGGGCAATATAATCCATTTGGGAGAACGGGATTGTACCATCCAGCGAAGATATCAGAAACTGGTGGAGGAGGCACCCTCACCAGCTATCGGGCCAGAGCTGCGGGAAAGGATAGGAGAGGCAGCAATCAAAGGTGCTAAAAGTGTGGGATATACCAGCGCAGGGACTGTGGAATTTTTGCTGGATAAGGAGGGAAATTTCCATTTCATGGAGATGAATACCAGGATTCAGGTGGAGCATCCGGTAACTGAGGAAGTGGCTGATCTGGACCTGATTAAGGAGCAGATTCGTATTTCTGCTGGCGAAAGATTGGGTTTTGCTCAGGAGGATGTGAAGATCAGGGGCCATGCTATAGAATGCCGGATAAATGCTGAGGATCCGGAGAACGATTTCCTGCCCAGTCCCGGTGTTATCACCAGCTTTCATGTGCCCGGAGGACATGGGGTGAGAGTGGACACTCATGCTTATGCTAAATACCGGATTCCACCATTTTATGACTCCATGATCGCCAAACTTATTGTCTATGGAAGAAAAAGGGAGGAGGCTATCCTGAAAATGAGAGGGGCTTTGGATGAGTTCATAATTGAAGGTATCAAAACCACAATTCCCTTTCACAAAATCATTTTTTCCAATACCAATTTCATCGGGGGGACCTATGATACCTCTTTTGTGGAGAGCCTTTCCCAGGAGAAAAAAGAAATGAAAACAACCAAGTAGGAAAAGGAGGAAGCTTGGAGATAAAAGAGAATTTGAAGTATACTAAAGAGCACGAATGGGTAAGGGTAGAGAATGAGGTGGCTACCATGGGGATTACAGATTATGCCCAGGGGGAATTGGGGGATGTGGTCTTTGTGGAGCTTCCCCAGGTGGGAACCCAGGTAGAACAGATGAAACCTTTCGGAGTAATCGAGGCGGTCAAAGCTGTATCCGACATGTTCTCCCCGCTCTCAGGTGAGGTGATTGAGGTCAACCAAAGATTGGAAAGCGAAGCGGGAATTATAAACAAAGACCCTTACGGTGAAGGCTGGATTATAAAAATTAAGATGAACGATACCAAGGAACTGGACAATCTCATCTCAGCTGGGGATTATAAGAAGCTGATCGGGAAGTAGCCTTTGAAAACAGGGAAGATCTGAGGTAAAAGATAATGGATTATATACCTAACACGGATAAAAACAGAGAGGAGATGTTAAAAAGAATCGGGGTAAAGGATTTTTCCCAGCTTCTCAGTGGGATACCCCAATCTATTCTTTTAAAAGAAGATCTCAAACTCCCCTCTCCTCTTTCGGAGCTGGAACTGGCCGGGTTGTTGAGGAATCTATCTCAGGAAAATAGATCAGCTGATGAGATGATCAGTTTCTTAGGTGGAGGAGCCTATGATCATTTCGTCCCCAGCGTGGTTAATCATATTCTTCTACGCTCTGAATTCTACACCGCTTACACCCCCTACCAGGCTGAGGTGAGTCAAGGCACACTGCAATCCATATATGAGTTTCAATCACTTATCTGTGAGCTTACCGGAATGGATGTGGCTAACGCCTCCATGTACGACGGAGCGTCCGCAACAGCAGAAGCTGCCCTGATGTCACATTCCTCCAATCGCAAAAATGAGATAATAATACCTGACTCCCTTCACCCGGCATATAAAAAGGTGCTGGAAACCTATTGCTCAGGCATGGGATTGAAAATAATAAACTCTTCAGCAGAGAACGGAATGGCTGACCTCTCCGATTTAAAAAGTAGTCTATCCTCTGAAACCAGCTGTGTTATAGTCCAATCTCCCAATTTCTATGGGGTGATAGAGGATGTGGCGGAAATCGAGAAATTGGTTCATTCAACTGGTGCCCTTCTTATTATGGTGTGCGATCCCATATCTTTGGGGATATTGAAATCCCCCGGGGAGCTGGGTGTGGATATCGCTGTGGGCGAAGGCCAGGGAATGGGAAACCCCACGAATCTGGGCGGACCCTTTCTGGGATTTTTCACTGCAAGGAAAGATATGGTCAGAAGATTGCCCGGAAGGTTGATAGCTGCCACCAGGGATAGCAAGGATCGAAGAGGCTTTGTTATGACCCTCCAGACCCGGGAACAGCACATTCGGAGGGAGAAGGCCACATCCAATATCTGTACCAATGAAGCCCTTTGTGCTCTGGCCAGCGCGGTCTATCTTTCCCTTATGGGAAAAAATGGGATAAAAGAGGTGGCCCGGCTGTGTGTGCAAAAATCCCACTATGCTATGGAAGAGATAACCAAGGTCAATGGTTTCAAGCTTAAATACCAGGCTCCCTTCTTTAAGGAATTCATCGTGGAAACACCCATTCCACCGGAGGAGATTATAGACCGTCTCCTGGATCAAAATATCCTGGCCGGTGTGGATCTTTCCAGGCTTGACTCCCGGTTAAAGGATTTGCTTTTAGTTTGCGTGACCGAGAAAAGAACCAAAAAAGAGATAGACTATTTTGTGAGCCAACTTAAAACTTTAATTTAGAAATGCCTTTTTGTCCGATTTGCAAAACCGAATATCCTGCAGGTGCTAAAAGATGTGTGGAATGCGAGGTGGATCTGGTGGAGAAGCTGCCGGAGGAAAATTCCCAGGAGGAGACAAAGTGGATGCTTCTTTACTATACCTCCAATCGGGTTTTCGCTGAATTTCTGAGGGAAACCCTGGAGCAGAGTAACATACCCTGCATCATCAAATCAGCCGGCAGCTTTCTGGAGCAGGGTTTGGGTTATGTGGAGAAGGACAAACCGGGTTTTAAAATCTATGTTTCAGAGGATAGATACAAGGAGGCGTTAGCCATTAAGAATCAAACAGTAGGAGAGTTGGAGTAATCTAAACTAATTTGGAGGAACCATCTATGCGAAAATTTTTAGTCTTAACTTTTCTTTTGAGCTTGGGTGCTATAGTTTTTCTCAATTCCTGTGTAAAGAAGGTTCCTGAGAAGATCATCTGGCTGGAATCTTTTGATCAGGGTGTGAAACTTGCTCAAGGACAAGGGAAAAATCTGTTGACAGATTTTGAAAAAGAAGGGTGAAAGTGGTGTGATAGGTTGCGGGATTCAACCTTTACCGATAAAGATGTGATAAGGCTTTCTTTGGATTTCGTTTTTGTGAAATTGGATTCGAAAAAGGATAGTGCGATAGTTGATGAGTATGGAGTCATTGGCTATCCCACGGTTATTCTTTTCAAATCCCAGGGCGAGGAGATCGACAGAATTGTGGGATATGCTCCTCCTCGTGAATTTCTAAAAACGGTGAAATCCTATCTGAGGGGCGAGGGGACCATGGTTGACCTGGAGAAAAAACTTAAAGACAAGCCCTCCGATTTGAACCTCCTTTACCAGATGGGCGAGAAGTATCATGATCGGGGCAAATATGAAGAGGCTTTGACGTATTACCAAAAAATCATGTCTCTGGATCCGAAAAACAATGGGGGAGAAACTGACAAAGCTTTATACAGAATAGCAGTGATCCACCAAAGACAGAAGGAAAACCAGGAGGCCTTAGAAAAATTTCAGGAGTTGATTCAAAGATTTCCAGAAAGCGAACGGCGCCTGGATTCCGAGGAGTATATTCCCTATATCTATGCCCAGATGGGTGATAGCACAACTGCATTGAGGTTGTATGAGCAAATCCTGGTTGATCATCCTGATCTGGAGGAAGGGGAAAGGGAAAGGGTGGAAAAACAAATCAAGCAAATCAAGCAAATAAAGCAGGGGAAGAACTGAAATTTGAGCAGAGATTTGGGAAGGAGTAAGCGGATTTGAGCGAGAAACTTATATTCGAACTTTCATCAGCTGGGAGGAGAGGTTACTCCCTGCCAGAATTGGATATACCCTCAAAAGATCTTAAGGAGCTGCTGCCCCCGGAAATACTGAGGGAAAAAGAGGCTGATCTTCCCCAGCTATCCGAGGTGGATGTGATGAGGCATTTTACCCGGCTGTCTATCCTGAATCATCATGTGGATAAGGGTTTTTATCCTTTGGGCTCCTGTACTATGAAATATAATCCCAAGATCAACGAAGATCTGGCAAGACTTCCCGGATTCGCGCAGCTCCATCCCTATCAGCCGGAAGAGACAATCCAGGGTGCACTCAAGTTAATGTATGATTTGGGTGAATGCCTTAAGGAAATTGCCGGAATGGATGATATCACCTTGCAGCCCGCTGCAGGTGCTCAGGGGGAATTGACCGGAATGATGATCACCAGGGCATACCACAAAAAGAAGGGCAATCCCAGATCAAAAGTTGTCATCCCGGACTCGGCCCATGGAACCAATCCAGCTTCAGTGATAATCTCCGGTTACACCACCCTCCAGGTGAAATCCAATGAGAGGGGGTTGGTGGATCTTGAGGAGTTGAAGAAGGCCATGACCGAGGAGGTGGCAGCTTTAATGCTGACCAATCCAAACACCCTGGGATTGTTCGAATCGCAGATAATGAAGATAGAAAAGATAGTACATGATGCAGGTGCTCTTCTGTATCTGGATGGTGCCAATTTGAACGCCCTGATGGGAATTACCAGACCAGGGGATATGGGATTTGATCTGGTTCATTTTAATTTGCACAAGACCTTTTCCACCCCTCACGGAGGTGGAGGGCCTGGTTCGGGACCCCTGGGAGTGAAAAAGCATCTGGCCGACTTTCTGCCTGTTCCGGTTGTAGCCAAAAGGGATAAAGACAGCTATTTTCAGGATTACAATAAACCAGATTCCATAGGAAAGGTTCTGGCTTTTTATGGCAACTTCGGGGTAATGGTTAAAGCTTATGCTTTTATTCGGGCATGCGGCCCCAGGGGCATAAGAGGGATTTCCGAAAATGCCATCATCAATGCCAATTATCTGATGGAATCCCTGAAGCAGTATTACCATCTGCCGTATCCCGGTCCCTGCCAGCACGAATTCGTGCTTTCTGGAGTAAGACAGAGGGAGAAGGGTGTGAAAACCCTGGACATCGCTAAAAGACTTTTAGACTATGGTTTACATGCTCCCACCATATATTTTCCTCTGATTGTTTCCGAGGCTTTGATGATAGAGCCTACAGAATCGGAAAGCAGGGAGAGCCTGGATGAGTTCATAGATGCTATGATAAAGATAGATAAAGAGATCCAAGAAAATCCAGAGGTGGTGAAATTAGCTCCGCACAAGACGCCTGTAACCAGATTGGATGAGGTAAAGGCGGCCAAGGATTTAAACGTCAGGTGGAGGGGTGAAAGTTAACGGGTTGTGAACAAATGAACCTCAAACCATAAAGGAGGTGAGACAAGTTGGCATTCTATTCCAAAAGGTCTAAGGTCTATCACACCAAACCCAATTGCCCGGTAGGTAAGGCTGTCAAGAAGAATAATAGAATTCAGGGCAAGGGCGGAAGGAAGCTTTGCAACTTCTGCAAGACCACCGGCAAAGGGAAAATGGTGAAAAAGGCTACACCCAAGAGGAAGGTCAAGAAAGCTACAAGGCCTACGAGAAGACCTAAGAGAAGAAGACGTTGATACTGGGAACTGAGATCTGAGATTGAGGGCTGGGTCGTTTTTGACCCAGCCCTTTTTGTTATTTTGTAAATAGTAAGCAGTAATTAGATAAAAAAAGCATTGGATGAGAAAAGTTGTTAATATTTTGCATTTCTAAAAGATTATTAGATACAGCCAAGTTCAATTAATGTTGATTTTCTTGGAGTGTGAAGCTTCAGCTTCACATTAAAACCTGGCATCTGTGGATCCATCATGAAAACCTCCGATTAAACCTGATAAATACTTTTTTATTAATTTGTAAATAATCCTTGACAAAATCGAATTTAATCTTATTAATATTAAAAAATTTTTTGTTAATTAGATTCGGAGGTAAAAATGAGACGATTTTTGATTTTAGGTATCACAATCCTTTTGGGTTCAATGATTCCCTTTGCTTTTTCATCCCAGGCCCAGGAGGAAGCTCCCACCTACAGGGATTCTTTGGTCTTTACAGATGTGGTGCTGATAAAGGATGGGACTAACCTGAGGAAAGGTCCCTCCACCTCCTACGCTGTAGTTGGCAAAGCTGTGGAGGGCGAAAAATACGACCTTCTGTCCAAAGAGGAGGAATGGTCCAAGATCAGGTTCCAGGGAGAGGAGGCCTGGGTTATAAACAGGCTGGTTGAATCCTTCACCGAAGATACCACGGTAATTAAAATCGTGGTTCCACCACCACCGAAAGAACCGACTTTTGGCGATTGGGTCAAAGGGAATCTTTTCTATATTATAGCAGTGATCGTACTCGTGGTCTGCCTTGTTCTTATATTGAGAGTTGTTCTTATTACATAAGCAAACGGTATACGGAAAACAGAAAACGGTAAACAGTAGACAGTAAACAGTAGATAGTTAATAGTTAATAGTAGATAGTAAATAGGAAAAAAGGGGTGCTTCTATTTAATTTCTTCTGTGAAGATCTCCACTTTGGGTGAGAAGACTTACCATAACAACTAAAATAAAAGACACGATAAATCCGGGGATTAGCTCATAGAGGAAATTTTTTAAAGCCGGGATATTATACCAGATGAGGAC
>JBARPA010000350.1:0-2658 GCA_049642665.1 Candidatus Zixiibacteriota bacterium | reverse complement strand
ATTATGTTGGTTCCACCGAAAGGCTTTCAATGAATGAGCTGGGCCAGGAAAAAGGATTTGTGGAGGTGGATCTGGATACGGACGAGGTTTTGTTTCATCAGGTTCCCACCCGGGAGATGATCGAGCTACCCTTAATCGATGCCTCTGAGCTGGACCCGGATGGAATCTTAAAAGAAATCGAAAAGAGAATAGAAGCTCAAAGAATCGCGGACAAAATAGTAAGGCTGAGGGTGACTGAGATAGATTCATATGTTTATAATTCTTTGAACTTCAGAGCCATTACCGAATTAAAATCCACGGCTTTTCATTTTGATCTGAGATTTGAGAAAAAAGAAGGGGAAAAACAAAGATTCCTTGACAGAACATCCATCGGCAGATTGGAAAAGGAATTCGATGATTACCTCCAAGGTATACAGATTGAAAAGCTGGATAAAGAAAAGTTGAAAGAATTGGGACTGGAATACTTAATGGGGAAAGAAGATGCCACGACCGCGGACCGCCGACCGCGGACCGCCGACTAAAGGATTTAAAGATGTATTTGAGATCTATACAGCTGGAGAACTATCGAAAGTTTGAGTTTGCTCAGGTAGAATTTCCAGATGGGATAGTAGGGGTTATCGGAAACAACGGTGTGGGGAAGTCCACTCTGGTGGAGGCCATTGCCTGGGCCTTGTATGGCAATGAGGCCAGCCGCACCACGAAGGAGGAGATCAGAAGATTGACCGCTGGTTCCCAGGATGTGTGCCGGGCGATTCTGGAATTTGAGCTGGCCGGGAACAACTTCAGGGTAGTTCGGCAAATGAAAGGGGAGAGCCTGACCGGAGACGCATCGGTGATAGTCGATGGTAATGTGGTGGCCCGGGGAATCAAAGCAGTTAAAGATTACGTAGAGAGGTCCCTGGGAATGGATTACAAGGCTTTTATCACCAGCTTTTACGCTCCCCAAAAGGAGCTGAACGTGCTTTCCGATTTCCAGCCTTACAGGAGAAAGGAACTTCTGGTCAGAATGCTGGGCATAGAGAACATAGACTCAGCCTTAAAATCATTAAGGGAGGATAAAAGGGAGCTGGAGATAAAATCTGAGACGACCACAGCTTTGCTTAAGGACTTAAAAGTTTTGAAAACAGAAAGAAAGGAAAAAGAGGAAAACCTGAATGGGTTTAAGAAACTGGTTTCCGAGAAAAAAGCAGAATTAAAAGAAATCTCTTCCTCTTTAGGTATTGCAGAGTCAGAAGTTAAGAATATGAAGAAAAAATATGAAGAGCACAATAAGCTGAATCAGGAGCTGGAGATCAATAAAACGGAGAAATCGACATTAAGTTATCAGCTTAAAGAGAAAAATAATGAAAAGGAAAACCTTTTAAAACTCACCCGGAAGATAAAAGACCTTAAACCTAAGATGGATGAATATGGCAAAGTGAAAGAAAAAATTATAGAGCAGGATCAATTAAAATTGAAAGCGGAGAAGATAAAACTCACCCAACAACAGGTAGACCAACTCCAGAGATCTATTTCATCGGATCAGAAAAGACTTAACGATTTAACCTTGAAGTTAAAAGAAAAACAAAAGATGGAGGACAAACTGAATAAATCAAAGGGGGAAATTGATCAAATGGAGATCGAGCTGGAAAAGACAAGGAAGAAATATGTGCATTTGCAGACATCTTTTAAATCGCTTTCAGAGGACAAAAAGAAATTAGAAAAACAGCTTCAGGGCATAGAAGACCTGGGACCTGACTCGGTTTGCGATCGGTGTCTAAGGCCTATGGGCAAGGATTACCAGAAGATCAGGTCCCATCTTTTAGAAGAGCTTGATAAGTTGGAGAAAGAACTGACTCGATTGCAAAGGGGAAAAAGTGATGTAGAGACAGGAGGAAAGAAACTAAGGGAACAAAAGGATAAAATTGAAAAGGAAAAGGAAAAAAGTCAAAACGAATGGGAGTTGTTGTTAAGGATTATGGGCGAGGAGGAAAATCTGCAGAAATCCCTGAACGAAAAAAAACAAAATCGTACCACTTTAAACAAAGCTCTGGAACAGATTGGAAAAATAGTTTATGAGCCAGAGGAACATCAAAGATTAAAATCGGAATTCGAGAAATTAGAAAAGGTCAAAGAGCAACATACCCAGATCTCTCAGGATATCAAAAGGCTGCCTGAGATAGAGCAGCACATCAAGACAACCAGTGAGAGAATTAAGTTTCTTGAAAAGAACGAAGAGGAGTTAGATCAAAAGATAAAAGTACTTTATTTCTCGGAGAAGATATTCAGAGAGGGGGAAATTAAATTTGAAGAGTTAAGAAACAAAACGCACCAGGTTGAGTTTGCCTTGAAGGATTTGATTCATCAATCTGAAATTCATCAGAGTGAACTTAAAAGGATCGAGGCTGAAATTCAGGAGACAAAAAAACACGAACTGGAAATAAAGAAGTTCCAGGAGCATAGGCTCTACTTACAAAAACTGGATGATATCTTCTCAGATTTCAGGGTTTCGCTGATCGATCGGATAAAGCCCACCCTTTCCGGTTATGCCAAGGAGCTTTTCTCGGATCTCACAGATGGCAGATACCAGGATTTCGAGCTGGATGAGGATTATGAGATATTCATCTATGACAACGGGGAGAAATTCTCCGTAGAGAGATTCTCAGGGGGGGAGAAGGA
>JBARPA010000349.1:0-6631 GCA_049642665.1 Candidatus Zixiibacteriota bacterium | reverse complement strand
GTCGTCTCCTTTATTCTTTTAACCGAGCCAAATTTAGTAAGCAATACTTTTCTTCTTTTCTCTCCCACCCCAGGTATTTTGTCCAGCTCTGAGGCAACCGTTCTTTTTTTTCTTAAGAGTTTGTGATAGGATATGGCAAATCTATGGGCCTCATCCCGGACTCGTTTTAACAGCTTCAATGAGGAGGAATCTTTTTTGATCATTAAAGGATCGGGTTTGCCGGGCAAAAATATCTCATCTATCCTTTTGGCCAAAGCCATTATCTTCTGGTCTTTAATGCCCAGCGAATTCAATGCCTGCAGAGCAAGGGAGAGCTGTCCTTTGCCTCCATCGATTAAGACCAGATCCGGGAAACTCTTTCTACTCTCAATCAGAGACCCATAATATCTTTTAACCACCTCGGATATCATGGCGAAATCGTCCTGTGTTGCTACAGTTTTAATCCTGAACCTTTTGTATTCTGATTTTTTTGGTTTTCCGTCTGAGAAGTAAACTAAACTTCCCACTGCATCTTTGCCCCCTATGTTGGATATGTCGATCCCGGCTATCTCTCTGGGAGCTTTTTCCAGATAGAGGTCCTTTTTCAACGTTGCAACTGGCTCCGGTATTTTCTTTTCCCTTTCCTTTTTCTGAAGCAAAAGCTCATCTAAAAGAAGTTTTGCATTCTTTTGAGCCATTTCCAGAAGTTTGTATTTTTTACCTTTTTTGGGAGTTACAAATTCCACATTTGCCTCCCTTTTTTGTTTTAACCACTTTTGGATCATCTTCCGATCGTTGGGATCCGAAGGCAGAATTATCTGTTGGGGTATGATGGGCGAATGCATATAGTATCTTCTCAGGAAATTGGAGAGGATTTCTCCCTGGCTAATTTTGGTTGAGGCCAGCACATGGAAATTTTGCCGACCGATCATAACCCCTTCCCTGATCTGCAGGGCTGCCACGGAAACATCTTTTCCCTCCTGAGAGAGGGCAATTATATCCCTGTCCTTTTTTTCCGTTTCCACTACCTTCTGCCTGTGCATAACGGATTCCAGGAATTTTATCTGATCTCTTATCCGGGCTGCCTCCTCGTATCTCTCAGCTTCAGCGGTCTTTTCCATTTTCCTTTTAAGCTCTTTTATGAGCTCGGTGTTTTTTCCCGAGAGGAAAAGACAGACATCCTTTATCATCCCCCGGTATTCATCCTTTTTCACCAATCCCTCGCAGGGACCCTGACATCTTTTGATATGATAATCCAGGCAGAGCTTGTGTTTTTTCTTTGAAGGAAGTGCGAAATTGCAGGATCTAACCTGAAATATCCTGCGCAAAAGCCTTAAGGTCTGGCGCATTCCCCTGACATTGGTATAGGGTCCAAAGTATTTAGCTTTGTCCTTTTTGACTCTTCTCACCACCAGGATCCTGGGGAAATCCTCGTCAACTGTGACCTTGAGGTAAGGATATCTTTTATCATCCTTGAGGTTGACGTTGTATCTGGGTTTATGTTCTTTGATCAGGTTTGATTCAAGAATCAAGGCTTCCATCTCCGAATCGGCAACCAAAAGGTCGAAATCGGATATCTTCTTTATCAGAGCCTTCTGTTTAGGGTCGGGTGGCAGGCTATCCTGGAAATAAGATCTAACCCTGTTTTTCAAAGATTTGGCTTTACCTACATAGATGATTCTTCCCCTGGAGTCTTTCATCATATAAACCCCGGGCTTTTTGGGCAGAGATTTTAATTTAGCCTTTAAGTCCATCAGTTTTTCCTTTTAAAAACCACGAGAATACACACCATACCTTTATTATACTACGTGATTTCCAGATTTAAAATATTAATTTATTTCAGTTTGAGACTGAGCAGGTTTTAGGAATTTGAGAGATTGACAACTTAAATCAAGGGACGACCCGGCGTGCCCCGACATAACCTTTTCTGTAATACTCATCGTTAAGCGCAGAGATGATCACCCCTTCAGAAATTGAGGCATGGACGAATTCTCCCTCTCCTATGTATATCCCCACATGAGAGACTTCGCGGGATTCGAATGCGAAAAAGACCAGATCGCCGTAAAGCAAATTCTTCTTTTCAACCTTTTTGACCAGGGTGAGAAGCTTTTTGGTGTCATGGGGCAGGTTAATTCCCGAATATCTCCGATAGACCTCCCGGACCAATCCTGAACAGTCAATTCCCAGGCGGGATGTACCATTATTTTTGTAGGGAGTTCCCAGATAGGAGCTGATTATGTAGCTCATCTTGTTTTTGTTTATTTTGCTTTTTTGGGTTGCCGGGATGGGTTTTCCTCTTGGGATTTGCCCGGGCGGGCGATAAACAGGATAGGCTGAGCAGTTTACTAAAATAATGGAGATAAAAAGATATAAAAATCCTTTTCTCATTTTTCCCTCTTTTTAAGAGATGGTGGGATATGTCATATTAAACCTTGCCTGGTAATAAACCCTGGTAGCCAGAAACCCAACAACCAGAATGATAAAATACCAGGGATAAAAATATGCCGCCGCTATGGTTAAAAAAAGGACTGCCATTTTGTTGGATAGTATAATCTGTTTTGTTTTTTTTGTCAAGGCAGCAGCAAGAAAAAAGGGAAAACATAAAAAGCCAGCCACCGCAAAAACCCAATCCCTCACTATTAAAGCCAGAATAAGGGAGAATAAAACAAAAACCACAGATAACCAGATAGCCTGAGGGATTCCTAATTTCACCCCCAAGGTGATCTTTTTTACTTTTCTATCTCCCTGGATATCGGGCAGCGTGGTGTTGAGATAGACTGCGGCCACCGCCAGAAAGTAAGGTGTGGAGAAGAAAAAAGCCTCCAAGGTGAAATTAGAGGTGATGCACCAACCTATTAAAAAGGTGAGGCTGCCATGTCCTAAAGCATTAGCCAGAAGCCCCCAGATGTGTCTGTTCTTCAGAGAGAAAGGAGGTGCTGAGTAGAAAAAGCCAAAAAGAAAGCCAAGAATGAAGAGAATCCCTAATTGAAACGAGAGCATAAATGCCCCGATTATTCCGATTAAAACCAGAAGAGCTGTTTCCACCCAGGCGTTTTTAAGAGATATATAACCTTCAGCCAAAAAGAACAGTTTTTTGTTTGTCCTGTCGGACTCAATATCGTGGATCTGATTTAATATATATACAGCCCCAATGGAAAAGGAGATCAACGGAAATACCAGCTCCACTGAATTATCATTAATGGATAAGGGGGAAGCCCGATGATGTCCTAAAAGCAGTATGGTCCACACCGGAGGCATAAGCACAGGTCGGGTTATGAATAGATAATCCAGATATTTCAGTAAGGAGGTCATCATAATCTCCATCAGCAGAAATCCATTTCCTGGAATAAGACCTATCTATAAATAATAAATTTAAGATAGAAATAAACCGGCGCTGCCACAAAAAGGAGGCTGTCGAATCTATCCAAAACTCCCCCGTGTCCTGGCAGTATATTGGATGAATCCTTCAGATTAACCTCTCGCTTGAAGCTTGATTCCACCAGATCACCTGCCAGTCCCACCATTCCAATTATGATAGACAAAATGAGCAGGTGAACGAAGGAGATGAAATTGAGAAAGGTGTAATGACATATTATTGCAGCTATAACCGATCCTGAGAGCCCGGCAAAAAAGCCCTCCACAGATTTCCGGGGTGATATCCGGGGACAAAGTTTATGCTTACCCAGGGAGGCTCCAACAAAATAAGCTAAGGTGTCAGAAAGCCAGACACAGAAAAGAATGAAGATGATCCAAAATCCTCCCACCTGGTAATCCAAGTTCACTGCCTTAGGCAGCTGCCTTATAAGAACAAGAAAGGAGAAAAGAACCGGAACGTAAATCAGGCTGAACATAAAGCTGCTTATGTTGGTAACCGCCCTGTCCGTTTCCTGAGTAATTATTTGAAAAAAGCCTATATAAAGCAAAGAGGAAAAAATAATTAACAGAAAGTTTCCCTCATAGGGGAAATAACTTGCTGCCCCGATAAGCAAGCCAAATACCACAAGGGGTATCCGAGGGAGGTTTGTACCCTTTAATCTAAAGATGTCACTTAATTCCCACAGGGCAAGCAGTATCAAAAATAACACCAGTATTAAAAAGTAAAGTTGGCCTAAATATGCAAGGACAAGCAGAGGTGGACCAAAAAGGAATGCGACTAAAATCCTGGTGAGGAGGTTACTTTTCATTCAAAAGATTTGCCTGCTTTTTCAATTTACCCTTCCGAATCTCCTCTCCCTTTCCTGGTAGTTTAAGATGGCTTTGTAGAAATCCTCCACAGAGAAGTCGGGCCAGAGAACCTGGGTTATGTATAGCTCGGTATAAGAGGTCTGCCACAAAAGAAAATTTGAGATTCGCATCTCGCCTGAGGTTCTGATCAGGAGATCCGGATCCGGCAGATTCTTTGTGTACAGGTATTTTGAAAAAAGGTTTTCATCTATATTATTGATTTCAAGTTTTTCCTGTTTTACATCCTCAGCCAGTTTTTTTACGGCATCCAATATCTCGATTCTTCCGCTGTAGCTTAAAGCCAGATTTAAAGTTAAGCCGGTGTTGCTTTTGGTTCTCTGGGTGGCTTTTTCTAGAATAGCTTTTCTTCTGGGGGAGAACTCCTCGATTCTTCCGGTGGTAATTAATCTGACGTTATTTTTATCCAGTTCGTCGATCTCCCGTCGAGTGGTCTGTTCCAGAAGTTTCATAATGGCGGAGACCTCCTCCTTGGGTCTTTTCCAGTTCTCGGTGGAAAAGGTGTAAAGAGTTAAAAATTTAATCCCCATCTCACCTGCAATATTGACGATCCTTTTAACAGCTTTCACTCCGGCCCGGTGTCCGGCTACTCTGGGCAATCCCCTTTTTTTCGCCCATCTGCCATTCCCATCCATTATAATAGCGATGTGATGAGGCAGCATTCCTCTTTTTAAAATGGTTTGCTTTAATCTGTCAGCCACTTCACTCAAAAACGTTCACCCTATCAACAAAAAGCCCTGTCTTTTAAACTCTCTACTTTTTACTCTTTACTCTTAACCCTTTAGATCTCCATCATCTCTTCTTCTTTTTTCTTCACTAAATCATCGATAAACTCGATGTATTTGTCAGTTATCTCTTGAATTTTCTCCTGAGCTTTTCTGGAATCGTCCTCTGAGATATCCTTTTCCTTTTCAGCTTTTTTTGTCTGATCGTTGGCTTCCCTGCGAATGTTGCGCAATGCGATCTTGCCCTCTTCGGAGATCTTTTTTACCAACTTCACCAGATCTTTTCTCCTCTCCTCGGTTAATACAGGTATGGGTAACCTTATCACGTTGGCATCGGGTAAGGGATTCAGCCCCAGATCTGATTTCTGAATGGCCTTGGCGATCTCCGGGATCAGCTTTTTCTCCCAGGGTTGAATCACTAAAAGCTTGGGATCGGGAATGGTTATGCTGGCTACCTGGGATAAGGGGGTTATGGTCCCGTAGTAATCCACCTTTATCCCCTCCACCAGAGAGGTGCTGGCTTTTCCGGTCCTGATGCTGGCCAGCTCACGCTGGATAGCATCAATGGTCTTTTGCATTCGATCCTCGGTCTCGGTGTAGACTTTCTTTATTTCCATTTCAACCCCTCTCTCTTATGTTTTCACACTCATAGTTTAGGTCAGGAATAATTATTTCTCTTTATTTTGCCTTAATTATTGTGCCGATTCCTTTTCCCTGCATTATTTTTTTCAGATTCCCTTCCTTTTGCAGGTTGAAAACGATGATGGGAAGTTTATTGTCCATACATAAAGAGACAGCAGTGGTATCCATAACTTTCAGTCGTTTGTTTAAAACCTCAAGATAGTTAAGGGATTTGAACATTTTAGCTCTGGGATTTTTCTTGGGGTCATCAGAATAAACTCCATCCACTTTAGTGCCTTTCATAATCACCTGAGCTTCTATTTCAATGGCTCTCAGGGCAGCAGCTGTGTCCGTGGTGAAGTAGGGATTACCGGTTCCAGCGGCTAAAATGACGATTCGGTCCTTTTCCAGATGTCTCACTGCTCGTCTTCTTATAAAAGGCTCAGCCACCTCCTCCATATGGATAGCGGTCATTACCCGGGTGTAAAGATTTTCCTTCTCCAGGGCATCCTGCAGAGCCAGAGCGTTTATCACCGTGGCCAACATCCCCATATAATCGGCTGAAACCCGATCCATTCCAATCTTTTCAGCACTCCATCCTCTAAAGATGTTGCCACCACCCACCATTATGCCTACCTGCACTCCCATCTGGTGTATGTCTTTAATCTGATGGGCGATGGAGGAAACTAACTCAGGGGTAATGCCAGAACCCTTTCTACCCCAGAGCACCTCCCCTGAGATTTTTAAAAGGACACGTTTATATGAAGGTCTCCTCATTTTACTTTCTTTGAACTGATTTCAAAGAGAATCGATATTTTTCGGGGATCAATCCAGCAGGCTCATTCTCCCACTCTGAAGCGAGCAAACCTCTTTACAGAAATGTTCTCACCCAATTTGGCTATGGCTTCTGTGATTATCTCCTGTATGATTTTATGTTCATCCTTGATAAAGGGCTGCTCCAGCAAACAAACCTCCTGAAAATACTTCTCCAGCTTGCCTTCGACTATTCTATCCACCACTTTCTCTGGCTTGTTTTGTGATTTAGCTTGAGCTCTATATATATC
>JBARPA010000348.1:0-19128 GCA_049642665.1 Candidatus Zixiibacteriota bacterium | reverse complement strand
TGATTATACGTGGCAAGTGTGGTGGACCATTTTTGCAATTAAGTAGATACTTTATCGTTTCATAAGCATCAACACTATATTACACCAGTTCTCTATATGCTTAGATAAAAGGTAAAGTATAAAAAGTGGCTTCCAGGTAAAGCTGACGCTTAATATGGGATTGCTGAATTTAATAATTCGGCAATCCCGTAAATTTTTTAGTGCAAATCAAATATAGCACAGTCAAAAAAATCCTAAATAATACTTCAATATATAGTTAGTGAACTGTCCTTTATCACCTCTTAGTAATTCTTTATCTCTTGCCATAAAATCACCAATCCATTATATTTACCCGTAAAATTAAAAGAAGGACCTGGTTACTATGAATAAAAATTCAAAAATCATATTTATTTTTCATTTTTCATTTTTCATTTTGTTTTTTGCATTCTTTCTCCCTCAGTCCTCCCTTTGTAAAAGATATGTAAACCTTGAGATCCGAATCGAGGAGGGAGCTCCGGAGGATTCATTTAGCTTTGAATTGATTGATAAAAGAGTCGTCCAACTGGACCTGGATAAGCAGAACTATTCATTTCAGGGGAACTTCTCCTTATACATCACTCCTTCGATTCCGACCTATCCCCTGTTGAAACTGCGAATCGAGCTTTTTACCATTGGACCGGATTTCCAGAGACAGATTTTGGAGAAAGTTGTGGGCAGAAATGAAATGGTCGCTCTTGATCCTGTGAGGGTGAAGCAAGGCCGGGTCTTCAAGATCAACCTCTTCCCAGAAATAATGGAAAAAGAGGAAGAGAAAAAGCTCTGCGAATACGATCTGACCGATCCAGATGTGTGGTATTCGGATGTGAGCGTTCGTTTCCAGTTTCACTATCTCCGAAATTCTCTGGCGGATTATCACTGGAATATGAATAAGGGCTATCTGGAACGGGAATATAAAAACCTGGAGAAATACTTCGAGTTCCAGTATACCCGGAAGGTGGATTACCATCTCTGTCCCTGCAGAATTGGTCAAGTCGCCTGGGATGAGAGGTTTGGGACAAGCATAGACCCGGTGAAAAACAGGGTATTTGTGCTTTACAATCAGAAAGATAAAACGGTTGATTCGCCGGCGGCATGGTTTATGGTTTTCTATCAATACTGGGGTTATGCTCCGGCCTTTGTGGTGGAAGGTGTATCCGGTTGCCTGGGATTGGGACATTATTATGCTAAAAAATTAAAACAGAATGGTGAAATCGTCCCCCTGAACAGATTTAAGCTCACAAAAGATTACTGGAGCTATCCTGCCCGGATTGCCTTTGTGGAAGCTTCCTCCTTTGTCAGTTTCCTGTGTGATGAATATGGAACTGATAAATTCATGGAATTCTATGAAAAGGTAACGGATTTAACCTTTGATCAGGTTTTCCAAAAGATATATTCAAAAACCCTTTCCCAGGCGGAATCCGAATGGCTTTCCTTTCTGGATGAGTATGAGATACTTTCTGGTGATCTGATCTATTTTGCCAATATCAAATATAACTATAATGATTTCGAAATGGCTATCCCCATCTTTGAAGATCTTTTAGACTTGGCGGAGAGCAAAGGAGATACTCTTAACGCACTGCAGGGATTAGGTAATTCATATTATATGTGCGGCAGATATGATGATGCTCTTTCCATATACAATGTTAAATCAAGATATTTCCCCCAGGATCCACGGGTCTGGAATACTTTAGGAAATATCAATTATCTTATGGGAGATTCGGAGATCGCCAAGAAAAACTACCATCAAGCGAACGGTCTGGATACAAATTATGTTGATCCCCTTATCAGCCTGGGGAAAATATTTCTGATCTCAGAGGAGTATGATTCCGCCCGGATCTATTTTGACCTGGTTGAAAAGAAAAATACCGGTTTGGAGGGTATCATCGATTTGAATCTGGGAATGGCTGAAATTCACAGGATTTCAGGTGATTCCCTTGGGGCGGAGGAAAAATTCAGGAATGCTTTGGATTTTTCCCGGGTGTTCATATCTCAGGTTCCGGAGAGAGCTGTACCCTATCTTAAAGCCGGGGAATCACTTTTGGAATTGGGTTTTCCGGATTCTGCGTTGACATATCTGGAGCTGGCTGAATTCTTGGAGCATAGACCCTTTTATCAGGGGGAGCTTTTTTTGGCTATGGGAAAGGCATATCACCTAACCGGGGAAAAGGATATGGCCCAGCTTTATTTTCAGATGGTTCTGGATATGCCAGCTGCTGAGTCTGATAAAAAGGTAGCAAAAAGATTTCTGAAAAAGCTTAAATAATCATGGGCTTTCTGAATCCCTTAATCCTTTTGATTTCATTGGCTGCACTGATTCCTCTTTTGATCCATCTTTTCAATCGCAGAAGGATCAAAAAACTGGATTTCTCATCGATTTTATTTTTGAAATCTCTGGAGAAGGTAAGGCTTCGCCGTTTGAAGCTAAGGCAGTTGATTCTTTTGATCATCCGAACCCTGGTAATTTTATTTGTGGTTTTTGCTTTTGCCCGCCCCAGCCTGAAAGGGTCGTTGAGCTCGGTTATCGGCTCCGGGACTAAAACCTCAGCGGTGATACTTCTGGATAACTCATACTCTATGGGCTATGAGAACCCCCGGGGACAGCTTTTTGACATAGCCAGGAAAAAGGCAAAATCGGTTCTGGATTTATTCTCCGAGGGAGATGAGGTTTACTTAATTATTTTTAATTCAGAGCCTTTGGTTTTAACTCCCCAGCCCTCCTCCAGATTTGATGATCTGAAGCAACTGATCTCCGAGGCCGAGCTTTCCTATGGTAGCACGCACCTCTTCAAAGCCTTAAGCACAGCTTATGGATTTCTGAGTGAATCAAAAAACTTAAATAAGGAAATTTATCTTTTAACTGACCTGGACAGGGGAGGGTGGCTTAACCAGGAGATGAGTCTCCCGGAACATAAGAATAATAAACTTTTCCTAATACAGATGGAGCAGAAGGAGAGAAATTCTGCCATCGAATCTCTGGATTTTGGAACGAGTTTGATCAAAAAAAATGTTCCCTTTAAATTGAATGCTAAAGTTTTCAATTACTCACCTGAAACTCTGGATAACCTCCTGGTGGGATTCTACCTTGATGGGAAAAGGGTAGCTCAAACGGATATAAAAGTTGAGGGTAATTCGGAAAAGGAAGTGAATTTTTTTAAAACTGTTGAACTGGCTGGGATGCATTACGGTCATCTGGAGCTCTCGGACGATGAGCTTCTGGCCGACAACCAAAGACATTTTGTCTTTGAAATACCAGAGGATATAGATGTTCTGCTGGTGGGAAGGGAAAAAGATACCTACTATGTGAACCTGGCACTGGTTCCCCGGGAAGAGGAAATATCCAGCATAAATGTAACTTCCGCAGATGTCAATTCGCTTTCCAAGGAGGATCTTTCAGAATATGATGCCATATTGTTTTCCAATGTCTCTTTGTTGAATTCAGCACAAGTTTTGGATCTGGAGAGATATATTAAGGAAGGAGGAGGGGTTTTCTTTTCGCTGGGAGAAGGAGTTGATCTAAAGTTCTATAGTGAACACATAATGAAGAAGTTCTTCAATTCCACGATAAAAGCCCCGGTTATGGGCCTGGACAGGAAAGGCTTTTTCTCCTGGCAGGATCTGGATACGGAACATCCGATATTTCAACCCTATAAGGATGTAAAGAAGGATAAATTTCCCCAGGTGAGATTCTTTTATTTTTTTGAGGGTACTCAGCCTTCCGGCTCAAAGATTCTGGCTAACTTCACCCATCTCACCCCAGCGCTTGTCGAGAGATCACTGGGAAAGGGCAAGATCATTATGTTTTTGGGATCATTTGATCCCCAAGATTCTGACATCACCCGCCATACGATTTTTGTGCCCTTTATACACCGGATGACGGAATATCTGGCAACAGACATATCCGGATGGGAAAACGATTATCCAGTAGGGTCCCAGATAAGAAGGGAGTTGAGTTCCTCCTTTGCAGGGAAGAGGATCAAACTTATCGATCCACAGAATAAAGAGACAGAGCTTTTACCCTTCTTTTCAGATAACAGGCTGTGGTTGAAAATACCTGAAAGCTTCCTCCCCGGAATCTATCAGGTCGAGTCAGAGGGAAAGGTAATCGACAGGTTTGCGGTAAACGTCGATCCCTTTGAATCCAATCCCGATAGAATTAAACCCCAAGAGCTAAAAGAGATACTCAAAGGGCAGGATATCCGTTATGTAGGTCAGGATGAGGAGATAAAACAGAAGGTTAAAGAAGCTCGCTATGGCAAAGAGATCGGCAAAAGCTTTTTGTGGGCGGCCTTGATCCTGGTTGTAATGGAGATGCTCATAGCCAGGACAAAGTCCAGGGAGATGATAACAGAGTAGGCAGTCAGGATATGAACTAAATGTTCAACAGAAATAGGTGCTTAGAAGAATTATCGAATTGAAGAAAAATACCGGGTATCGCTTTACAGATTACAAAAGTGATTAAACTCTGAGGAGGTAAATATGCCCAACGATTTGAAAGTGGGGAAAATAGACCTGAATACATTTACAACTTTTCTTCTGCAGCGCCTGGGCAAAAAGGACAAAAGAGTCATTGTCCCCCCTTTGACCGGAGTTGACGCAGCGGTGATCGACATAGGCAACGATAAAGTGCTGGTCATCGCAGAGGATCCCATATTTTCTATTCCCAAACAGCCCCTTGAAATGTTCGGCTGGTATACCGTGCATATAGGAGCAAGTGACGTGGCCGTAATGGGAGTGAAGCCAGCCTATATGACCTACACTCTTTTGATGCCTCCTGAGACCAGCGATCAGGACTTCAGAATCATTGTGGACTCCATCCACCAGACTGCACTGGAACTGGAAATAGCCATAGTGGGAGGGCATACCGGATATTACCCGGGATTTGCAGCTCCAACCATCGGAGGAATAACCGTTTTTGCAATTACTGATAAAGATAAGTATGTAACACCTGCGAATGCAAAACCAGGTGACGACGTGATCCTTACCAAAGGTCCAGCAATCGAGACTGCGGGTATACTCTCGGTTTTACGGGAAAAGGAACTCAAGGATAAATATTCGAGATCGCTTGTCGAGAAGGCAAAGGCGCTCTGCAAGCAGATGACCGTGGTGAAGGATGCCCTGACTGCTATGGAGATAGGGGGCGTTACTGCCATGCACGACGCAACTGAGGGTGGGGTAATAGGAGGGCTTTTTGAAATAGCCAATGCCAGTGGCGTGGGGATGGAGGTCGAAGAGGGCTCTTTTATATACCCGGAAGAGGTAAAGATGGTGTGTCAGGCTTTCAATATCGACCCAATTGCAGCCATTGCCGAAGGTTCACTTCTGATTACAGCAAGACCCACACATTCGAGAAAAATCATCGAAAAACTGAAAGAAATACATATAGATGCATCCATAATAGGAAAAGTAATAGGCGACAGGGAAACAAGGATAATCAGGCGTCTTGATGGAAGGGTTACTCAATTGGCAATACCGGATCAGGACCCCTTCTGGCCGGTTTTCTTTGAAGGAATAGAAGAAAGCAAAACATAAAAATGAACCCGCGTTATATAGCAAGCACGTTCCAATCTGCAGTTGCTCACTCCCATCCGTGCCCCAGGTCCTTCCCTGATCGATCGGCACATCACACCTGTGTAAAATGCTAACAGCCAATTGCCATTAAAAAAGGAGATGTAACAATGAATCGAATGAGGTGGTTAAAAACTATAAATCCGATTCTTTTCATTCTGGTCTTATGGCAGGCTGTAACTGGATTGGGTCATAATTTTTTACCGGAAGAAGTATTTGAGAAGATTCACGTAGCAGGTGGTCTGTTGTTGATGACCTTTGTTGTCATTCATCTTATATTTAATTGGAGATGGGTTAAAGCCAATTATTTTGGTAAAGGTTAAAGACAAATGGAAAATTATGTTTATAAGAGATTTGAAAAAATGTGAGAAGATAATTGCAGGCGATAATACAATCCTGAGGGAGCTTCTGAATCCTTTGAAAAAGGATATCTCTGTCAGGTACAGCCTGGCTCATGCCAGGCTCAAGCCCGGTCAAATCAGCCTGGCTCACAGGCTCAAAAGCTCAGAGGTCTACTACATTCTGGAAGGACAGGGAGAGATGTATATAGACCAGGAAAAGGAAAATGTATCTGCTGGTCAGGCGATCTACATCCCCCCTAATGGGATTCAAAGGATCAAAAACACCGGCCGGGTGGATTTAACTTTCCTCTGTATCGTGGATCCAGGCTGGAAACCTGAGGACGAAGAAGTACTTGAATAAATATTTATGGTCTAAACCTGTTTATATGCTGTAATCATCCGCCGGGATGAAAGGAGTAACATCAGTGTTCAAAGATATGTTTCTTGAAACCGATAGATTGTTTTTAAGACCATATACTATGGAGGATCTGAGCCAGCTTCATAAGATAGTCAGCCAGAAAGAGGTTATGAAATACCTGCCGGAAGATGCAATGAGTTTAGAGGAGACAAAAAGAGTATTAACCTGGATAATTGAATGCTATGGCAAGAACACCACTCAGCATATCGTTAAATTCTCGGTGGGGGTATTTCATAAAGAAGAAAACAAGCTTATTGGATGGTGCGGTTTAGGCCCGCTGGAATTCGAACCCTCCGAGATTGAGATATACTATGGATTTTCCCGGGACTACTGGGGCAAAGGATTTGCCGTGGAGGCGGCAAAAGCTTTACTGGACTATGGATTTGGCGTAAT
The DNA here is from genome assembly GCA_049642665.1 of Candidatus Zixiibacteriota bacterium. Lineage (GTDB taxonomy): Bacteria > Zixibacteria > MSB-5A5 > MSB-5A5 > SM23-73-2 > CAYURP01. The sequence goes on along the minus strand of JBARPA010000348.1, from coordinate 12,393 downwards.
CGGTTTAGATAAAATCGTTGCCATAGTCATGCCAGAAAACATTGCCTCAAAAAGGGTCATTGAAAAAATGGGAATGATATATCAAAAGCAGGTTAAGAATCTCCCGGTAAAATACAAAACCTTTGAAGGAGATTATTATTATTCCCTTACAAAGGAGGAATATAACAACATATCTGTCCCGTAGTTTTTGATTAATTAGATTTGAACCCCTAAAGAATTAGAAACACTGGGAAAACTGACTTTGGAGGTAAGAAGTCAAACGCAACCACATGAAATAACACTGGAGGCAAGAAAAATGGATTCGAAGAATGAGGAAACTGGAATGGAAAGATTAATAGCACAACCAGTGGAATTAGCAAATTTAGCAGATTATCAAGAGGGCTCTGTGGTGAGCCAAACAATCATTAACAAAAAAACGGGCACAGTAACCTTTTTTGCATTTGATGAAGGGCAAGGATTAAGCGAGCATACTGCACCATTTGACGCCCTGGTTCAGATTCTCGAAGGTGAGGTTGAGGTGGTAATCTCTGGTAAACCTCTTCACCTGAAAAAAGGCGAAATAGTCATAATGCCGTCCAATCAGCCGCATTCTCTGAGGGCACTTAAGAAATTCAAGATGATTTTGACAATGATACGATCCTGAGCGGATAGCCCGCTATGGTCTCTTTCAAGATTTAAATTTGATGGGCAGAAAGAAATTAAAAGGTTATATTGAAACCATACTTATTGGAAAAAACGAAATCAATGGCTTTTTAAGAAATGCAAACTTAGTGGAAAATTACCCGGGTTTTCCCGGCGTGATAAAAGGAGTAATTTGAATGATGGATTCGAAGAGAGTGAAAGAAATTGTAAAAACTTTGGGCGCTGACCTTTGTGGTATTGTACCAGCTAAAAGATTCAGTAAAGCCCCAGAGGGTTTCCGTCCCACTGATATTTACAAAGACTGCAAATCTGTGGTAGTATTCGCTAAGAAAGTTCCTGCAAGCTCACTTAATATTTCAAGTTGCGTTCCTTATACACTTATGAACAATATTATGATGCAGGAAGTTGACAGGCTTGGAATGGAGCTTTCCACAGGTTGGAGAATTATGGGATTAAGGCTGTTCTAATTCCTACAGATGATCCTTACGAACACTGGGAGCCTGAACGATCATATGGCAGAGCCATACTCTCATTACGCCATGCTGGTCATCTTGCTGGACTGGGTGTGCTGGGAAGAAACACTCTTCTTTTAAACAAGGATTATGGGAATATGGTTCAGATTGGAGCAGTGTTGGTAGATATAGAATTACAGGAAGACCCCATTGCCACCTATGAAGGCTGTCCCCCGGATTGTTCTATTTGTATTGATTCTTGTCCTCAAGGAGCCCTGGATGGGAAGACCGTTAATCAACAGCTTTGCAGACCACTATCAAATTACATAACGGAAAAGGGCTACATTCTGAAGAGATGTAATTTGTGCAGAAGAGTATGTCCCTACAACGTAGGAATAAAATCATAGAATCGGTAGCTTCATATAAAGAGATTAAACTAAATTATGAACGTTAAACGCATTGGCGTCTTAGCAATATTATCTGCCAGCGTGTTGTGGGCTATAGAGCCTGTATTTGTGAAATTATCATATCAGAATTCCGATTTCCTGCACACCTCAGCCATAAGGGCAATCTTTGTTACAGCAGTAGCCTTAGTCTATGCGCTTTTAACAAACAAAGCCAATCTCAGAATCAAAAAAAGGGATTTTTCCACAATAGCTTATGTGGCCATAGTGGGGACACTTTTTGCAGACCTGATGTATTATTTTGCCTTGAGCCGGGTACCGGTAATAAATGCTGTGGTGATTGGACACCTGCAGCCCATATTTATAATCTTAATTGGATTTCTTGTTCTTAAAAGCGACAGGCTGACAAAATTCGATTACACTGGAATCGGATTTATGATAATATCCGGACTTTTGGTAACCACCAGAACCCCTGAGAATTTTGTCCTGCTCAAGGTGGGGACATTCGGAGATCTCTTTGTATTGTGTGCAACAATCGGCTGGGCAACCACCGGCATAGCTGTGAGAAAGTATCTTAAAGGTATGCACGCAGGGGTTGTTACTTTCTATAGATTTTTACTGGCATCCATAGTTTTTGTCATCTATCTGATTTCGACCTCCAGCATAAGCATTGCCAACATCTACCAGGTTTTGTTAGGTATAGTTGCGGGTGCGGGATACATATTATACTATGAGTCCTTGAAACGCATAAAGGCAGCGCAAGTAGGTGCTTTGGAGCTTTCCACCCCATTTTTTGCAGCTATTTTGGGATTTCTTGTTCTGGGCGAGCTGGTTACCCCAATGCAGATCACAGGAATTCTTTTGCTTTTTGTGGGGATATACTACCTTTCTAAAAAAGAAGAGTTGAGCTAAATTTTCGTTACTATATCAACTTCCTGGTCTCTTGCCTCACCTGAGCTTTCTCAGGAAGAATTGATTAAAAGGCTTGACTTTTTAGAGTAAAGGAAGTAGAATAATAATGATATCTAAGAACCATGAGAAGATAAAAGATTGGAGGCAATACAGATTTATTATACAAAAGAAAGTACCGGAAATAAATTGTTAATAAGTGATCATATTCGACATTTTTTTATATGATTAAAGGATTAATAAATATCAAATTTAGTGATTGCGTATCTATACTCGCTTTAATGCTTGCGGTTTTTGTATTCATACGAGATTGTTCACAGGACAAAAAGATAGAGGAATTAAATTACTGGAGTAATGCAATGCAATTTAAGCCTTCTCTGAAAGTAGTTGGAGACCCTATAACTACAGCATTTCAATTTGAGGGAGATGGTAAATTTGCCACACGAGACATACTTAATGCATCCGATACTACCACGAAATTTATCGATATACATTGTACACTAACCATAAATTTTAAACTGAACATAATGAACGAAGGGAATACAATGGCTGATGTTTATGCTGTATTCTGGAGTGATACTTCAAAAGGACGTGATAAGATGAGAGAGCTTCTATTTAATAAGGATGCACGTGAAAGGGAGCTTGGCAAACCCATTATAGGTGATTATCTCACACTAAAGAGCGTCCCACCAGGAGATACAGTGGATTATGAAATGACTCACACAGTACAATTCTTTGAGGAAAATGATTTTACGATGCACTTTCTTTTTCTGTACAGAAACGAGATTGGTACCCTTTACGATACTTATTATTGGGCTTGCTATAATGCAACTCCGATATTAGGTAAAGTAGAATTTGCGATAATTGATGGAAAACTTGTATCACGTATTGCAGTTGAAAAAACTCAGTTTAAGGACTTTCTAAAACTATATGATCATGCCATGTCCTCAAAGACATATTCAAAGTCCGAAGCTGAAGATATTTTGGATTTTTTGAAGCGTCATCGGAAAAAAGTTGCCGGCTAGCTTCATATATTGCATTGCTTACTCAAATAATTTAAGCTGAGTACGAAGGTCTTTGGAACAACCGCAAACACCTAAATAAAACAAGGAGTTAAACTGTAAAAACCGAAAATGTGTTGTCCATTCTCTTGTTCTATCAGGTAGTACTGTTAGATGTATCTGATATAGAGTCTAACGTAACCCTGAAAGAAAATTTCATGAAACTGTTTAATACACCTGCATAATAGATATAGTAATTTTATGTTCATTGGAGCCCACAAAATTGCCATAGCACGAAACGGTAATTTCCGATTGCCTAATGCCATATGGCAAGAACTCACAGAGAAGGGCGAAAAGTGCCTAGTTATTACACGTGGTTTTGATGATTGTATTTTCATATATCCTGAAAGCAACTGGATAGCTGTCGAAGAAAAGCTAAAGGATATGGACCACAGTAACAAGGTGGAATTGCGTTTGTTGTGCCGTTACATAATTTCCAACTCGTGTGATATAACGATTGGAAAAGATGGATTGGTCTGTATACCAGAAATCTTATATTCATGGGCTTCTATGGGAAAAGACGCTTTACTATTAGGTCTAGTAGATAGACTAGAGTTATGGCGGATTGACAGATTTGAATCACTTGCAATTAAAAAGAAGGAACACACTAAGGACCCGGTGCGTATTGAGATTAAAGAACTTTTTGGTGAGCAGAGTAATGACGCTAAAAAATTACTAAGGGGTATGTATGCTGTTTCCTTTTTCACTCACTTATTGGACAGAAAAGCACATAGACATCTCTTTATCTGCTACTCAAGCAAGGATAAATCATTCGCTCAGAAGCTGGCATTAGACCTTACGAATAATGGCATTACCGTGTGGCTCGACCAGTGGGAAATGCTTCCAGGGGATTCTCTTTATGAGAAGATACAAAGTGGAATAAGAGACTCCTCTTGGTTTGCAATTATTCTCACTCCTCATTCCGTCAACTCGAAATGGTGTAAGCGGGAGCTACATCAAGCTCTGGAGGAAGAGTTTCAAAGAAAAGGAGTTTACGTGATACCTGTACTTCGCTGTGATTGTACTATTCCGGGATTTCTTAAAGAGAAGGTATATGTGGATATGCGTTCCAGTAAATATAGGGACGGGCTCGATTATTTGTTGAAAAGATTTTGAATCCGCGTGACAGAACTCAATGATCAAACATCTGATGGGATCCTGTTTCCATGTATCAGAATAGTGGAGTGATGACAAACAAGCGTCTGCGCAAGATTTTCACAGGGGCTACCGTGTTTATCTTTGCCGTTTTCATTCTGGCCCCAGCGGTACTGGGAGACGGATGCTTTAGTATCCTGGTGGGCAAGGATGTTTCGGCCGATGGATATGTGATCATGGCTCATAATGAGGATGATTCGCCCCCGCAGATGGTTAACCATCGCAAAATCCCCCGGATGAAACACCAAACAGGGGAGAAAGTGCAACTGATTAACGGCGGCGAACTGGATCAGGTCGAGGAAACCTGGGCTTACATATGGTCTGAAATGCCGGGCATGACCTTCTCTGACAGCTATATCAACCAATGGGGTGTGTGCGTTGCCTCGAACAGGTGCCCCTCACGCGAAGACAATCCGGTTATCACTAACGGTGGCATAAGCTATATGCTGCGGAGGCTGGTGGCTGAAAGGGCTAAAAGCTCCCGGGAAGGTGTGAAAATTGCTGGTGAATTGGTGGAGCGTTTTGGCTATGATTCCTCCGGCCGGACCTATATCATCTGCGATCCCGAGGAAGGGTGGATTTTCTGCGCTATTAATGGCAAACACTGGCTGGCTCAGCGAGTTCCTGATGATGAGGTGGCTATGGTAGCTAATACTTATACTGTGCACGATGTTGATCTGAGCGATACTCTAAATTTCTTAGCATCAAGCGATATTATCGAATATTCTGTTTCAAGAGGATGGTATGATCCTGAAAAGGATGGTCATTTCGATTTTGCTTCTGTCTATTCTAATCCTGAAGCTGCTTCGGATTCGGTGAATTTCTGCAGACAGTGGAGCGGTTTAAGGTATGTAGCTGTGGATCCGATTCCGCTGAGTCAAGAACTTCCCTTTTCCGTGAAACCAAAGCAAAAGCTGGATGTAAAAGCAATAATGCAGATTCTTAGGGATCACTTTGAGGGGACTGATCTTTATCAATATTCACCTGAAACAGGATCACCTCATAAAAGGATCTTTCACAGTATCTGCAATACCACTACTCAGACCAGTTTTGTGGTTCAGTTTAGAGGGGATATGCCTTCAGATATTGGAATTGTTTACTGGCTATGCCTGGGTCCGCCCTGCACATCATTCTTTATACCTTTTCATTTCGGCATCACTAAGTTTCCGGATGGATTTTTCACAGAGGAGGAAATGCCCTCAATGGGATCCTATAAGCAAAGGGTGGATTCTCCTTTTGAAGCTGATATACTCGGAGCTTTCTTTACATTCAGCAACTTCCACCACAAGATAGATAATTCATATAGAGATAAAATTGGTAGACTTCAGGCTGAGCTTGAGGAATTCGAAAAAAATGCCTTAGCTTTGCAGAAGACTGTTGAACAATCTGCTATGGACTTGTATACTGTGGATAAATCAAAAGCTAAGAAAATTTTGACCAACTATTCCAATGGGCTTTACCTTTCGGCAATGGAGGCAATGAATAGAGTTTTATCGGAAAAGTGATTTATAAAAAGTTAACCTGAAGAGAGGAGTTAGCTAAATGAAAATCAAAGAATTTCTGATTCATTTTGTAGTTGCTTTTGTTGTCGCCTTCGTTGTCAATGCCGTTGTGGTTTATCTGTGGAATCTCATCAGATACGGAGAGGGAGCTTTTAATTTGAGCTTAGCTTTCTATTTTGGCATTGTATGCGGGGTTGTTTTCGGCATTGTGTTGAGAAAGCGAGAGGCAGAAAAGAAGTAATCAATAATAACTTCGATTTTTCCATCGTTTAAATATAGTCTTTTCGTATATATTATTTAACATTAGAAGAATACCGTTTCTATTTGAAAAAATAAGATCAACCTGATTGCCCTTAGAAAGGGAAAGGAGGAAATCCTATGTTAAGCTGTAGCGACATGAAAAAGGGAGAAATTTATATGTGCCAGGAGTGCGGTCTTGAGCTTCAGGTGGTTAAGGAGTGCAAGGATGCAGAGACTCCTGCAGAGGAGTGCAGCTGCCACCCTAAGGCTGATCCCTGCACATTCTCCTGTTGTGGCAAGGACTTAGTCAAAAAATCCTGAATCCACTGAATGCAAATTAGTTTTTATTCTGTAAACCGTGAGCGTGTCAGCTATCAAAGGGGTAATGGCACGCTCCTTTCTTTCTAAATGCTTTATCCCTTTTCGGCCAAGAACAAGCGGGAGTTCAGGAAGACATCCAGGGTTGCACCAATTGGCTAAAGCACAGACTTAATTGGGAGGAATGATTATTTATGAAAAATGAGCAGATGCCATCTCATCACGGAAAAGAGGACCGCCTTGAAGGCAAATATCCAAATCAGACCCTGAAACTCCTCATCCAGCGGGCCAGCTGCAGGAGTTTCTCGGACAGGAAAATCTCTCCGGATGTTCTACAGCTTATTCTTGAAGCAGGCATTCGGGCACCCTCCGGTGGGAACCTGCAGCCTTTTTCCATTATCAAAATTGAGGAAGATGAAACAAAACAAAAACTGGCTGAACTTTGTGAGAGGCAATATTTCATAGCTCAGGCCCCGGTTAATTTGCTGTTTTGTATTGATTGGCATCGTATTCAGCGGTGGGCAGAGCTTGAAACTGCTCCCTTCACTGCCACCAGCAGTTTCCGACATTTCTGGATATCCTTTCAAGATACCATTATCGCAGCTCAAAACATCTGTACCGCTGCAGACTCACTGGGATTAGGGTCGGTTTACATTGGTAGCGTGCTGGAGTGTTTCGAGGAACTTCGGGAGATGTTTCATTTGCCAAAAGCTGTATTTCCTGTTGTCTTGCTTTCACTTGGTTACCCAAAGATCAGACTCATACCCCGGAAAAAACTGGCTCTGGATGTGATCGTTCATGAAGAAAGATATCATGAGATGGGAGACAATGAACTCATAGATGCCTTTAATAAGAAGTATCCTGACATAAGAATTGAGATAACCGAAGAACGACTGGAAACAATTTCAAGAGTCTGCCGGGAAGTTCACGGAGAGGAATTTGCCAAGAAGTGTATTGAGAAAGTCAAAGAAAACGGGTATATTAATCCAGTACAACGTTATTTTGGACTTCACTATTGTGCTGATTCTATGCCAGAAGGTAATGATACATATCTCCAATTTATGGAGGAATTCGGATTCAATTGGTTTAAGAGATATCAGCCATTTGAGGATAAGACAAAGTAGGTATTAAAGGTTTATCGGTGGTTTTGGCTGGGAGGTGAGTTGGCCTTATCTTACCCTTGATATTGGCTGTTGGCATTTGAATAGAATACTGGAGTGATAAAAAATGACAGGAAAAAATGAGTGGGAGATCTTCTTTGATGCACATGCACCGATTTATATGGAGAACTCTTTTACAAAAAACACAGTTGAGGAAGTTGATTTCATTCTTGAGGAGCTCAAGCTACCACCAGGAAACCATATTTTAGACGTGGGGTGCGGGACCGGAAGACATTCGGTGGAACTGGCTAAAAGAGGTTATCGGGTAACGGGTGTGGATATCTCCTCTGGTATGCTATCTGAGGCAAGGAAGGCAGCCGGCGAAGCAGGCGTTGAGGTGGACTGGATCCACGCTGATGCAAGTAAGTTCACATCTCCAGGATCATTTGATGCGGTTATCTGTTTGTGTGAAGGAGCCTTTGGACTTTTGGGCAGGGATGATGATCCCCTGGAACATGAGCTGTCCATACTTCGTAATATAAATAAGGCACTGAAAACTAATAAAAAGCTTATCTTAACGGCCCTGAATGGTTTTAGAATGATTCGAGACCATTCACAAGAGGATGTGGAGAGCGGGAAATTTGATCCAATCACCTTAGTTGAGGTTTCCTCTCAGGAATATGATACTGCTGAGGGCAAAAAAAGCGTGTTGGTAAAAGAGCGGGGTTTCATACCAACCGAGCTTGCGGTACTCCTTCGCCAGGCAGGATATAGAGTAGAACACATCTGGGGCGGGACCGCAGGCAATTGGGGGAGACGCAAGATTGACCTGGATGAGATGGAGATCATGGTAATAGCCAGGAAGGCAATTTAACTTTTCCCGTAGAGTATCCATAGTATGAAACTGTTAAATGGAGTTGTTATGAGAAGTGACATGGAAGGTCAATCCGGTGGATATTCCAGTCAAAAGGATAAAAAATCGGATAGTTTTTTGCGGAGGTTATTGATCTTTTTGGGAACTATTTTCGTGGGGCTGGGAATCCTGGGCATATTTATACCCATTTTGCCCACCACCCCCTTTCTGTTACTTGCTGCAGCCTGTTATGCCAGAAGCTCAAAAAGATTTTATCACTGGCTTTTAAATAACAGATGGTTTGGAAGCTATATCAAAAATTATAAAGAGGAAAAAAAGATACCCCTGAAAGTAAAAATCTTCACCGTGTCTTTGCTGTGGATCACAATAATGCTTTCCGTAATTTTTGTGGCTAACATAACTTATATAAGAATCATTTTGATTCTAATAGCCGTTGCCGTCACTATACATATACTCTCTCTCAGAACTTCGAGATAATAAATAGTAGGTAATCTATGAGATGGAATGATTTCGACGTTAAGAAGATCAGGGATGTATTTTATGTTGTTCAGCAGGCTAAGGGAGCTAACATCGGGGTATGCGTCAAAGATAATTCCGCCCTTATAATTGATACAGGCTATTTGCCAAAAAAAAGCGCAGCCCTAATAAAGATACTGGAGGAGAAACTCAAATGCAATGTAGAGCTTCTATTTAACACTCATTATCATTCCGATCATACCTTTGGCAATCAGTCCTTTGACTGCCCCATAATATCCTCTGAGGAATGTAAAGACATAATGCGGAAAAACATCTCCACTCACTGGACTCCGGAGGAGATAAAAAAGGCGATGGAGGAGGATCCGGAGCTAAATCAGGGGTGGAAAGATCTTAAGATCACCTTTCCCGATAAAACTTTTAAGGAAAAGCTTTCCTACGATTTCAAAGGGTTAAAAGTGATTTTTCAAAGAATTGGGGGTCATACCCGGGGTTCCTCTGTGGCTTACTTCCCCGATTATAAGCTATTATTCTCAGGAGATATTGTTTTTGGAGATTTATATCCCACTCAGCTTTCCATAGACCCCAGCCCTTTAGAGCTTATAGAGGCTTTGCAAAAAATTGAAAAGATGGATGTGGAGATTATAGTTCCCGGCCATGGCACAACCTGCGATAAATCAATAGTTCGGAAATTGATTGAATACTGGAAGTGTTTAATAGCAGGATGTCAGAAACTTATTGCCTCTGGTCTGAATGATGAAAAAGTAAAAGAGATTTTAGTTAATAGCTGTCCTTTAGAAAAAGTAGCTTTCAATGAGAGTAAACATAAAAGAAACATAGATACGGTCTGGAATTCTATCAGACGTACTTCTGGAAAACGATATGTTTCTTTAATCCTCGCACAGATCTAACGGATATATTTTAACCTAAATGAAACCAAAGAGTACAATCATTAAATTGTAAAGCTGATTTCATAACGTTTCTAAAATTTTATTCAGAATATAATGGAACAAAAAGATCCAATTTTAGAAAGAGTTAGTTTGGTGAAACCGGACAATGTCCTGGATGTAGGTTGTGGATGTGGGAGTTCCACTGTAAAATTATCACCTTTTTGCGGGAAAATCAAAGCCATCGATTTCTCATCAGAGCTAATTGATCGGTGCAAAAGGGAAAATCAAAAGCCAAACATTACCTACCTGTGCATGGATGGAAGAAATATCCAGTATCCCGACCACAGCTTCGATATGGTGGTGGAACAATATTCTCTGCATCACGTGCTGGAATGGGAAAAGGTTCTGGAGGAGATGATTCGGGTCTCCTCAAAACACATATTGATACTGGAGCCGATTGATGATGCCCGAAATGAGGAGAAAAGAAATAGCATCCAGGCTCAGAAATTATATCTGGAAGTTCAAAAAGAGGTGGGCTATTCTCATTATAGACACTTACAATTGGATTCACTGATTCAATATTTTAAAAGAAAAAAGATTCCAATTGAAACTCGGATTATAAAATCGGAAAGGTTGATTGACTTTGATGAGTATTTTGATCACTTCGATGTTTTTGCTGAGAAAAGCAAAAGAAAAGAATACTGGCTTAAACGACTTGATACTCTAAGAAAAAAGCTGGAAGGTAAGAAGCTGTGTGATGAGGATCTCGTATTTATTGCTGCAGTAAAAAAATGAGGTTATAATTCTTAAGTAGAGAAATATGAGCAAGCTGAAACCAGACCAGAGAGCCAGCCAAAGGTAAGAAGGTTCTTGACTTTTCCTGACAAATAACATAAAATATTTATCTTGCATTCTTCTTCGAAAAGGAGAATATAAAAACTTAATAGGAGAAAAATGATGGAAGCCAAGTTAAAAGAGCTCAAGGAGCGTCTTGTAGAAATCAACAGCTTGAAATCGGTTGTTGGGCTGCTCTACTGGGATCAAGCCACTTATATGCCCCCGGGAGGTGCAGATGCCCGTGCCCGACAGATGTCTACCCTGGAAAAGCTGGCACACGAGAAGTTTATCGATCCTCAAATTGGTAAGCTTCTGGAGGAGCTAAAGCCTTATGAGGAAAGCCAACCCTTTAATTCCTATGAGTCCAGCCTGATTCGGATTACCCGGCGGGAATACCAGAGGATGGCTAAGGTACCACCCTCTTTTACCGTACGGCTCTCGGCTCATTCCTCTGCTACATACGAGGTCTGGACCAAAGCCCGACCCGAGAATGACTTTTCTATGGTGAAGCCTTATCTTGAGAAAACGCTCGACCTGAGTCGGCAGCTGGCGAATTTCTTTCCCGGGTATGAACACATTGCTGATCCCTTGATAGATTTTGTCGACTACGGGATGAAGACCTCGATGATTCTTGCTCTATTCAAGGAACTGAGGGAAGAACTTGTGCCCATAGTGAAGAAGATCACCTCTCAGAAAGTGGCAGATGATTCCTGCCTGCGCCAGAGCTTCCCTGAGGAGAAGCAACTAGCATTCGGCGTTGAGGTAGTGAAACGATTGGGTTATGATTTCCAGCGAGGTCGGCAGGATAAGAGTCCTCATCCCTTCACCACAGAATTTTCCATCGGAGACGTGCGTATTACCACCCGGGTCAAGGAAAACGATCTGAACGATGCCCTGTTCAGCACCATACACGAGGCCGGCCACGCAGTATATGAGCAGGGCAGCTCCATCGAATTCGAGGGCACGCCACTGGCAGGCGGCACCTCATCAGGTGTCCACGAGAGCCAGTCTCGCCTTTGGGAAAATATAGTCGGTCGCAGCCGGGGGTTCTGGAAGTTCTTCTATCCCAGACTCCAGGAAGTTTTTCCCGACCAGTTGAAATCAGTGCCCCTGGATACGTTTTATCGAGCCATCAACAAAGTCCAGCGTTCTCTGATCCGTACCGATGCCGACGAGGTGACCTATAACCTGCACATAATGCTCCGATTTGAACTGGAATTACAGCTTTTAGAGGGCAAGCTCTCTATATCCGACCTACCAGATGCCTGGCGAGAGCGATACAAATCCGATCTTGGTGTCGAGCCACCGAACGATAGGGACGGCGTTTTACAGGATGTGCACTGGTACAGCGATCATATCGGCGGAATGTTCCAGTGCTATACTCTGGGCAACATAATGTGCTCACAGTTTTATGAAGCAGCTTTGAAAGATCATCCAGAGATTCCCTCGGAGATCGAGAAAGGGAAATTTGACACGCTGCACAACTGGCTCAAACAGAACATCTATCAGCACGGCAGCATATACACAGCCTCCGA
>JBARPA010000347.1:0-2653 GCA_049642665.1 Candidatus Zixiibacteriota bacterium | reverse complement strand
GTCAAGGATTTTTAGTAATCCAATCTCAGATGCTTCGGGAAGAGGAATTCCCTAAGCTTTACACTGAAATTTCCTAATGCTCATTCATCTAAAAAATAACAGAATCAAAAAGCGGAGAGACTGGGATTCGAACCCAGGAGCCCCTTTTGGGGGCTACACGCTCTCCAGGCGTGCTCCTTCGACCAACTCGGACATCTCTCCGTAACTGCTCTTACCTAATATTATAATATTATATTCCTTAGATGGCAATAAGATTTATTATGATGAATGACGAATGACGAATTTTCACACTTCATCTAAATCAAAGCTACTGCTATTGTTGCTCCCATTATTCTTTCTACCCCTGCTTCCCTGAGGACTATGGCGCACTCCTCTAATGTTGCACCGGTGGTCATCACATCGTCCACTAATATAATTTTCTTCCCTTCGATTTTTTCTGGATCTTTTAAAGTAAATGCACCCCTTACATTCTCTATCCGCTCCTCCGGAGTTAACTTAGTTTGGTCTTTGGTGTTTCTTGTCCTCTTCAGGACTTTTTTCAGCACTGGTATATGGGTAACGTCTGATAATTCCTGAGCTAATATCTCGCTCTGATTGAACCCTCTTTCCCTTTTTCTGGTGGAATGTAAAGGCACAGGAATTATACAGTCAAACCCGGAAGTTAACTTATCATCTTTTAGCTTCTCCCCTAATCTTTTCCCTAATCTCTGACCTAAGGACATCTTTTGTTGGTACTTAAATCCGTGAATCATCTTTTGATAATAATTGTCAAAGACACCTAAAGACCTCACAGCACAAAGATTTTTTCTTTCCGTACAAATTCTACAAAGAAGATTCCCCTGCTCCAGAATATTCTTGCAAACAGGACAAAAAGGAGAGGGCAAAACCTCCAGATTATCCCAGCAGACATCGCAGACAATTCTCTCCTGTTGTGAAAGATAATTTCCACAGGTGATGCAGTGAGAAGGCAGAACGAAATCGATAATCGCACCCTTTAGGTCTGATATTGCATCCCTTATTTTTAAAATTCGCTTGGCAATCACATCAATTTATTATGCGAGGTTGAAAACTTTTTTTCTCAGGTAATTCCAAACAAGAATTGAGAAAAGCACAACCGGCACCAGGACAGCCTGGTTTATGGAGATGTTCATCCCTCTCACTGAGACAAAGATCATCTCAGGCTCGTAGTATCTGAAAAAGTCGATGATGATCCTCTGCAAAGAAAAAAGCGAAATCATCAACCAGAAGGTGAAACCATCGAATCTTTTATGTTTCTCTGCCCAGAGCAAAAGAAAAAGGATCAGAAATCCTGCCCCAGACGAAAAAAGCTGGGTGGGATAGATAGGCGTATCAGGATTGAAGTATCCAGCCGCCGAATCGTAGGGAAATACCATGCCCACACAGGAATGGGTGGGTTTCCCAAAGCAGCATCCGTTCAGATAACAGCCGATCCTGGTTATGCCTAAACCCAGCATAAAAGAAGGGGAGAGCATATCAGCCACCTTCCACAAGTTCTCTTTTTTCTTGAAAAGATAGAGTATGCCAAAGCCCACAGCTAAACCCACACCCCCCACCATTGACAGACCGGCAATGCCCAGCTCCCCTGAGCTCTGAACCGGGTTTATCATATCCCAGGGATGTCCCACAAACTCCTCCAGATGAAAAATTACATAGAAAAATCTGGAACCGAAAACCGAGGAGACAAGGATAATTAAAAAAAGATCCAACACCAGGTCAGGTTTTATATTCCATTTTTTAGCCCGGATAAGGGCCAGCCATAAACCCAGACCAAAGGAGATGGATAATAAAAGACCATAGCTTCTTACAACTACAGGTCCTATTTTAAATACAACAGAATGCATCTTACTCTACTCACCTTCTCCTTGTGAGGCTGCTAAAAAATCAATATTCGTACCATTTATAGCCAATTGCCAGTAGCACCCCCACCCCAATCCAGGATAGAAGCATAGAAGAGCCACCGTAGCTTAAGAAGGGTAAGGGCAAACCGGTGACTGGCATAATACCTAAAACCATTCCGATGTTCACTAACATCTGAAAGGCAAAAATGGTTGTTATTCCTATGGCGGCGAAGCTGGCAAAGGTGTTTCTTGCCTTTTTAGCGATTAAAATCCCCCTGACAATAAGGAAAATAAATAAGGCTAAAATCACCAGAGCACCCAAAAGTCCCAATTCCTCACCCACCACGGTGAAGACGAAATCGGTATGCTGCATAGGCAAAAATGCCAGCTTGGTCTGGGAACCCTGTAGAAATCCCTTACCCAGAATCCCACCTGATCCGATAGCCACCTTAGACTGAAGTATCTGATATCCAGCACCCTGGGGATCTCTGCCCGGATCCAGAAAGGTTAAAATCCTGAGCTTCTGATAATCGTGAAATCGGTTCCATATCAGGGGGGTAACGGTTCCCACACCGAAATTTAGCAAAATCATAATAATACCGAAAACCAGGCCAGGCCGGAGATAATAGATCACCAGAAGGAATCCCAGAAAAAACAAAGCCCAGGTGAACCAGTAAAATCCGCACACCAGGCTTAATAATGGTGACACCAAAACCACAAGAAAAAGAACGGGAATCCCGGCCCAGAAAAGCATGGAAAAAAACAAAGCAAAAAAGACCAGAGAGGTCCCCAGA
>JBARPA010000346.1:0-28881 GCA_049642665.1 Candidatus Zixiibacteriota bacterium | reverse complement strand
GCCATACTCGGCGGTTATAAAGATTCAGTAGCAGGAGACTTTTCATTTGCATTCGGGGACAGCGTGGTATTGACTAACACTGCAGATAATACCTTCGCTTTCGGAAGAAAATTCACCAGCTCCAGTTCATCCTCTGTCATATTCCACGATACAGTCACCCCGATTAAGGTTGGCATAGGAACTCCAAATCCAACCGGGCAATTGGACGTTAACGCTAATGATATTCGCATCCGCACCTCACAGACACCAGCATCTTCTTCGGCAGATGGATATACCGGAGAGGTTGCCTGGGATGCAAACTACATCTACATCTGCACTTCTGGAGACGGACCCGGGGGTGGGGCAGACTCCTGGAAGAGAGCGGCATTAAGCACATGGTGACGGACCTGATTATAGGGGCCTAAAAATATAGACTTCAAGCCATTCTATAAGATTATTCAGTTGTCAGAGAATAATTGAGGCAATCACCCGCATTAGTTGGTGATCTCCTCCTGCCTGGGGCCACTTTTTTTAGGTAAAATCTGTTTGACATTTAACACAAATACGATTAGATTAGTCGAAAACATTAACCCTCAAACCCAAAAGGAGTTCTGTTATGAGACGACTTCTTTGGCTAATTGTTATTGGGGCTCTTGTTATGTCAGCCAGCCTCTGCTGGGCTGAAATTCCTCACCTGATCAACTATCAGGGAATGCTCACTGATAATGAAGGGAATCCTTTAAATGAACCCCGCGATTTAACCTTTACCATCTACGATGCTCCAACCAATGGAACTGCGCTGTGGACGGAATCTCATACTGCTGTTCCTATTGAGGATGGTTTGTTCAATGTAATACTGGGTGGGGCGACTACCCCAATTCCTGATTCTGTCTTTGATGAGCTTGAGAGACACTTAGGGATAAAGGTGGGGGCTGATCCTGAGCTTACTCCCAGAATCCAGCTCACCAGTGTGGGTTATGCTTATCGAGCCTTGGTCGCTGATAGCGCGCTTTCGGCTACTCCGGGTTCGGGTTCTACTTGGTCAGTTACTGATTCTGTAGTTTACACTAATAAGTACTGGGGCATAGCCCGCGGCGGCGCTGGGAATGTTCTCTACGGTGACAGCGTCTATAGTCACGTGAATCTTGGTGTATTCTGCACCACTGGCACAAATGGAGAACATCGCTATCACTGCGTCGTAGGTGGAGGAAAGCTGAACAGTGCAACCGATCATTATACGACTGTAGGAGGAGGTGTTGAAAACCGTGCCACTGAATGGGCTGCGACAATAGCTGGAGGATACTGGAACCTTGCTAATGGATATTGTGCTTCTGTGGGTGGAGGAGAAGGTGATACTGCCAGTGCTGATTATGCAACTGTGGCCGGAGGCACCATTAACCGCGCCACTGCCTCCGGTGCTACCGTTGGCGGTGGATATGATAACCTTGCCAGCAGTATTGAGGCAACCGTTGCCGGAGGTAGTAACAACAAGGCCAGCGGCTCGGTTGCAACCGTAGGTGGAGGTTCTAACAACACCGCCAGCGGTAAATATGCAACTGTAGTTGGGGGCAATTCTAACACTGCCAGTGGTAACTATTCTTTAGCTACAGGATATTTAGCCAATGCCATACACTCCGGCTCATTCGTATGGGCTGATACCAACGGCGGATATTTCAGTTCCACGGGAACTAATCAATTCTTGATCCGCGCTTCAGGAGGCGTAGGAATCGGAACTTCCAGCCCCACCGGAAAGCTTGACGTGGTTGGTAATCACATCCGGCTGGCAGAATCAACCGACCCTGGAGCAAAGGACATCAGATTACGAACAGACGGTGCCGTAGTGGATGTTGACGTCAACAATGCTGATCTCTTCATTAAATCTAACACAGGGAATACCATTCTGCAAGTATTTGGAGGTAACGTCGGTATAGGCACAAATAGTCCGACACAAAAGCTGGATGTCAACGGTACTGCCAGATTAAGAGGTATAAGCAGCGGAAGCGGAAATCCAGTATTAGTGGATGGTAATGGGGTTTTATATGAAGGTACCTGGCCTTCGAGTAAAAGATATAAGGAAAACATAAGGAATATCGATATCGATCCTGAAAAGATTCTTGAATTGCAGACAGTAAGATTCAAGTGGAAAGAATCAGGAAAGGAAGATGTGGGTTTGATTGCCGAGGATGTGGAAAAGGCAGTTCCGGATTTAGTTATATATGATGATCAGGGCAGGCCAAACGGAGTGAGATATGATAAGCTAGCACTTTACCTGTTGGTGACGGTGAAGGAACTCAAGGCGGAGAATGTGGAATTGAAGAAAAAAATGGAAGCTTTGGATAGTAAAGAGTAAAGAGTGTTAAGTATAAAATATAATATAGTGGCGGGCTTTAGCCCGCCATAGAGGAATTGTCGGGGAGCCCCCTGTAGGCTCCCTTTTTTTATAACGAAAAAAATAACATCAGAACCTGACTTAAGTCAGGTTCTGGTATTTACTATTCACAAATCACTAATTACCAAAAACCATACGGGTGGAGACAGAGCTTCGCCCCCACATTCTTTCACGCCCACCAACAAAATCAGAAATCTTTCGCTTGACAAAACATTATCTTCTCCCTATAATTTTTTTAAGTTGGTCCAGCATGGGTGGCATAAGAGTTCTTGTCTTTATCTCTATGCCTTTGAGCATTTATAAGCGATGAGACATTCCTGCAAGTATTTTATTATATTTTTGTTTCCCCTGATCTTTGCTTTTATAGATACAGAGGCTAAGCTGAAGGCCCAGGAGTGGGGAACTATCAAGGGAGAGGTTTCTAATTTTGAAACCGGCGAGCTACTTTCCGGTGCCAACGTGCTGCTCAAAGACACTAAATATGCTACCTCAACGGATGAAGACGGGGCTTTCCATATCAGGTTTGTTCCTGTGGGCAGATATACGGTGGAGGTTTCCCTGATAGGATATATCAAGGTGCAGCAAACAGAGGTGGAGGTGAGTAAAGGTGAGTCGGTTCACCTTGTATTCCAGCTCAGGTCCACTGAGGTTTTGTTAAAGGAAAAAATCGAGGTAGTGGGAAAGCGTCCTCTTATGGATATAAATGTTCCGGCCACCCGAAGAGACATAGGAAAAGAGGATATCGAAAGGATTATGATCCACCGATTTGAGGATATCCTCAGGGCACAAGCAGGTATCGTGGAACAGGATCAGAGAATCCACATCCGGGGTTCCAGAGCTTATGAGAGCCTTTATCTGATTGAGGGCATGGCTATAGAGGATCCCTTCTCCACCCGGGGCTTGGGGATTAACCTTTCCCCCTCTGCCATTGAAGAGTTGAGCATCATAACCGGCGGGATTGAAGCCGAATACGGTCAGGTAACCTCGGGTGTGATAGATGTAAAAATAAAAGAGGGTGAGGATAAATTGCACGGTTATCTGACTTACAAAAGGGATCATTTTGGATGGAGCGCTCCCTACAGTTTTAATACCGATATTGTTGATTTAAGCCTTTCCGGTCCCCTTTATAAGCGATTTTACTTTTTCTGTAACGCTCAGACTTATCTAAGTGATACCCACCTTCCTTCCGCTAATAAGCTTTATTCATCCATTTTTGGGGGAAAGGCTTTTGCCCCGCGTCAGGATAATCGCTATTCTCTGATGGGTAAGCTCAGCTTAAAGCTTGATCCCCTGCACAGTTTGTCCTTCACCTTTGGAAAATCGGTGGTGATAAATCAGGATAAAAGCATCCTGACCACCAGGATCAAATCTCCGGTTTACAGTTATGGCTACCCGTACGAATATAAGAACATCCTGGAGAACTATAACACCTTCACCCACGAGAGTAACTATCAACTTGTATCCTGGGAGCAGAAAATCAGTTTGAATACCTCTTATCAGCTTAAATTGTCCCGTTTCTATACCAATCTTCACTCCGATGTGAATGGCAAACACTGGTCGGAGTATATTATGCCTGAGGATTACCTGCCTCTGGAGATAAAGATAAGCCCCGATAGCACCCATTATATTGTTATTGCCGGGGATGGGTTATACGATTGGGGGGATGGGGATACCTGGTATGATCATTTTATTGAGAGCTTTGCCCTGAGAGGAGATTTCTCCAATGTGTTCAGCGAATTCTATCAAATGAAAACAGGGATTTATCATCAATATCAAATCATCCAGCTTCTGGATATCTATAAACCCTGGCTGGGTGAGACCAGATTAGGTTTGAACTATGATCTGTACCGGGTTTATGCCAACGACGGAGCTTTTTTCTGGCAGAATGATTTCAATTTCAGGGATGCCTGGCTTGACCTGGGGATGAGGTATGAATACTGGTTTCCCGGAAAATATGTGGAAAGGGCGGTTGAGGATACAAATTTAACTTCAGACGAGATTCGCAAAGATTTTAATCAGGATACATTTGAATTTCTGGGATCAAAAGCCAAGGGAATTTTTTCTCCCCGGGTGGGATTTTCCACCTCCCTAAGGGAGAATCTGAGGTTTTTCTTTAACTATTCCCAGCTTTCCAAAAAACCCAACCCTGAATATGTCTACGCAAAACTTTATACCTCGACTGAGTCAACCTACCAGCTTTTTGGAAATCCCAATTTGAATCCGGAGAGAGTGATAACTTACGAGGTGGGTTTGAAATTTTTGATAACCCCCCAAGATGCTTTAAGAATAGTCGGTTATTACAGGAACATCTATGATGCCATAACAGCTGTGGGAGTAATACCAGAGGGAGGAGGCGAAAATTCTTATCTGATGTATTTCAACCTGGATTTTGGCGCCTGCCGGGGTATTGAGGTTCAGTACCTGAAAGAGGTGGGCCAAAAGCTCTTTTTGGGGGTGGAGCTTTCGCTTTCCAAGGCCTCCGGGGAAAGGTCTTTGCCCTCAGACGTCCTGAAGGGAGTCCCGGGTAGAGCCTATCAAGCCCTGTATCAGGAATACTACCTGGACTGGGACAAGCCCTGGCAGATCTCCTTCAATCTTAACTATTACGAGGATCAGAAAAGGAATTTTCTGGGGATAACCTTACCTGGGGATTGGGATTTGATCCTCCGGGGATGGGCCCAGGCCGGAAAAAGATACACTCCCTTCGAGGCGGTCATTGAAGATACTGACACCACCTTTGTTCAGTCTGGGAAATTCAATGAAAAGATGGGCAAATATTTAAGCTCGGTGGATCTTAATTTCCAGAAGCATTTTCATCTGGGATCATTTAAGTATACCCTGTTCTGTGAGATAACTAATCTTTTGGATCGGAAAAATCCCACGGTTATAAATCCCTTGACCGGGGAAGCATACCAGAAAGGGGATATCATACCCTATGCCGTGGATAACCTGCTTTTACCGGAATTTGGATTAAACCTTCCTTTCTGGGAGGATCCGGCCAGGTATTCACCCCCCAGGAACATAAAATTAGGGATGGCAATAAAATGGTGATGAAAAGTTTATTAAAAATATTAGCTGTGCTGGGATTGGTAATTCTTTTGGTTCAATGCGGAAAGAAAATAAAGCTTCCCACCTCCCTGCCCCATTCACAGGATAAAACCCTGGATACCACCTACGTTCAGATCTGGCCGGTGTGGGACGAAGCCGGAGGTATTCCTTTCAATAAACCCCAGGACGTTCATATCGGATACGATACCTACGTTTACATCGCCGATACCGAAAACGACCGCATCGTTAAGCTGGACCGGAGGGGAAAGTTCATCGATCAATATCCGGTTCCCCATCCCATATCCCTGGCTCAGGATCCCTTATTGAGGATGGCGGCCGTATCCGGGGACAGCAATATCTATTTAAAGGACATCTTCGAGGAGAAGCCCTTTTACCGAGCATTTTCGTTTGAATCCCAGAGGGAACCTATATTCTTTGATATTGATAGTACAATTATTATAGATTCCACATTTTACCCGGATTCTCTGGATACCATAATTGTCGTGGACACGGTCGAGGCTTTAACCGATACGGTCAACACGTCGATAAGGGCTATTGCTGCCACCCCCATTCCGAATGAGGAGTATCTCTTTTTTACCTGTGACCAAACATCTCACACCTACCTGGGGCCCTACTCAGAAAAGAGTCAGAGAGATCAGATCTCGTTGTTTGTTACCGGATTTGAAGACACGCTTCTGGTTTTAAAATACGGGGATGTGGCAATCAGAAAAGGTGGTGATCTGGGCCAGACCATAAGTCCTACTGGTATTTTCACCTATCCCTATAAGGACCATTTTCGGATAGCCTTCTGTCAAGGCTATCCCTTAAATAGTGCCCAGATCATTACTGGTGAGCGCTTTTACCCGGTTATTCCCAAAACGGATTCCACCGAACTGTATTTCCCGGGAATGTTTGGGGCAGCTGAGGATATCACCGTGGACGAATTTGGAAATATCTATGTGCTGGATGCTTCCCGGCACTCGGTTTTAAAATTCAACCCCCGGGGGAGACTTCTTCTCAGATTTGGTTCCTTTGGTTCAGGAAACAAGGAGTTCAACAGACCCAAAGGAATAGCATATTATAATAAGACCTTATATGTGGCTGATACCGAAAATAATCGCATTCTAAGATTCAAGTTGTCCACCGATATAAGGAAGTGAACTGGCTCCCGGATTTTTGAAATAATCCCTCAAATCAGATCAGCTTCTCTTATGGTTTTCGCTTTAATCTTTTGGACTTATACCGAAAACTAATAAAGGAACTTTATGTCTTTTGTGAATTTTGAAAAATTTGCTTGTTAATGTATTTGATGTAACTTATATTAAATTGAGAGTTGCCGAAGTGGTGGAACTGGGAGACACGCTACGTTCAGGGCGTAGTGCTCGCAAGGGCATGGGGGTTCAAATCCCCCCTTCGGCACTTTTTTTATGAAAAGAGAGAGGTTCTTCTGAGCGGCAATCTCGAGAACAACCCTTTTGTTTCTTGTAAGTTTCGAATTGATCTATGGTTAGGGATCAATGCTCAGAAAGGAATTTAAACTTACTCTCATTCCAGATTGAACCTTTAAGATCAAAACAGGCGGGCCTATCCTGTCATTTTGGACTTGACTTTTGGGAAAAAATTCGTAATTTATATTAGCAGAGGGGGATAAAGGGAGCAATCAATTATTTGTCCGGGAAGGATGATATTTTGAGTTTTAAATTTTTCTTTGACATTCAGAGAGGAGGAGAGAGAAAATGAAGAAGAGAACTATAATCGGGATAATGTTCTTTTTTATCTTGTTTGCCTTTCTGGCAAACACCTGGGCCGGAAGTGATCAGGATTTGGAGCAGATCAAAAAGGCAATTAAAGAAAAAGGGGCAAAATGGGAAGCGAAGGAGACATCGATTTCTCGCCTTTCACCAGATGAGAGGAAAAAACTTTTAGGTAGTTTCCGACCCGAATCTCCCATTATGGAGGTTACCGAGTCATTGTCAGGAGTTCAATTACCTGATAGTTTTGATTGGCGGGACTATAATGGATATGACTGGACCACCAGCATCAAGAATCAAACAAGCTGTGGGAATTGCTGGGCTTATGCTGCATGCGGAATTTTGGAGGCCAAGGTGAAAATCGTTTTGAATGAGCCGGGCATACACACCACATCTATGGATCTGTCGGAGATGTTTTTAACTTCATGCAGTGGAAGGGGCTGTGATCTGGGCTGGGATCAAACCAGCACCTTGAATTTTATTAAAAGCAACGGTGTTCCGGATCAGGCATGTTTTCCTTCCTCTTACCCTCCCCTTCCATACTGCGCAGATACCTGTGATAGTAAATACCTAAGAACTATCTACCTTCAGGACTGGGAGCGTAGATTCTTAGGTACTGTGGACTCAAATGATATTAATACCATAAAAGACAAGATGATGAATTATGGTCCGGTCTCAGTTCATCTGGATGTATATTCTGATTTTTACAATTACGGTGAAGGTATTTACGAGCACACTTACGGCGATTATGAAGCTGGACATGCTGTGAGCCTGGTAGGATGGGGAGTGTCTGGGGTGGACAGCTTCTGGATCGGCAAAAATAGCTGGGGAAGCGATTGGGGTCTGGACGGTTGGTTTAAAATAAGAATGGCTCGTTCCGGCGTGGGCATAGATCAGGATATATGGTATATCACCTCTGTTGATTCTGCATCCATTCCCCGGATATCAGTTACCTCCCCCGTTGACGGAGATAAGTGGATGGTCGAAACCTCGCATACCCTGAAATGGCTATCTCCTTATTTTTCTGGAGATGTCAAAATCGAGTATTCCACCGATGGGGGTTCCAACTGGGACATCATTACTGGGAGTACCTTAGACGATGGTAGTTACAGCTGGATGAGTATACCCGATGCTCCCACAAGCAACGGTAAGATTAAGATGTCCGATGCCAGCGATGGGATTCCCTGGGTCCTCAGCGAAGGAGCGTTTTATATCATAACTTTAGGGGATGTAAACGCTGATGGTGGTGTGGGCATAGCAGATGTGGTCTATTTGGTGAACTATATATGGCGTAGCGGACCCGAACCTTACATTATGGAAGCAGCTGATGTAAACTGCAACTGGTTTGTAAATGAGGCCGATGTAGTCTTTCTGGTCAACTATCTTTTCAGGAGTGGTCCCGAGCCGGATTGTTGAGATAGAAAGTAATTCATCTTTTATCACCTGGGATAGGTATTGATTGGAAAAGGGGGAAATATCTTTTTATAGCGGCACTTTTTCTTCTTTACTCTTTTTTAAATCCTGGGTTTTCTTTAAAATCTCTCGGATATCTTTTAGCTCAAAAGGTTTATGAATACAGGTAATGGCCCCCTCCTCCTGAGCTAATTCACTTAAAAGATCGGGGAAACTGTCCATCATCACTATGGTTATGCTTTTGTCTAGATTTCTTATCCTCTTTATCGTCTCTAAACCGTTTAATACCGGCATGTGGACATCGGAGAATATAAGGTCGAAATTTGAACCTTTAACCTTTTCCACAGCTTCCTTACCATTTTTCACCGCCACCACCTGATGCTGATCATTTTTAAGCACATCGGTTAAAAGATGCCTTATTATGGCCTCATCGTCCACTACCAGAATTCTCACTATACCGGCTCCTCCCTTACCAATTTGTTAACCAGAGCTCTAATCTGGTTTATCTGGAAGGGTTTGGCAATGTAATAAGCAGCCCCCAATTTCTGACACTCCTGTTTGATCTGAGGTGAGGCGTATCCGGTTATGATTATCACTTCAGTTTTGGGATTAAGCTCTTTGGCCTTTTTTAAAACTTCGGTTCCGTCCACCCCGGGCATTCGGATATCAGTGATTATAAGTTGGTATTGGTTTCGGGAGATTTTCTCCAAAGCCTCCTCTCCGTTGGCGGCTGAGTCCAGATCATATCCCTCGTCCATAAAGACATCCAGAAGGAAACTCCTCATTATTTCCTCATCATCCACGATGAGAATTTTTTCCTTCTGTGTCAGTTTCCTCTTTTCCTGACTCAATTTATCTCCTTTATCACCCTACTTGCTTTTTTTATCTCCCACTTTCAGGAACTGCAATTTCTTTGATCTTATCATGTATTTTCTGATTTTTTTGTGTTTCCGCCACAGGTAAAAGTACTCTGAAGGTGGTGCCTTTTCCTATCTCACTTTTCGCCAGAATCTCTCCATTGTGATCTCGGATGATCCCATAGCTTACCGAAAGTCCCAATCCTGTTCCCTCACCCGGCTTTTTAGTGGTGTAAAATGGCTCAAATATTTTTCGCAGATTTTCCTGATTGATACCGTAGCCGGTATCTGTGAATTCAATCAGGGCCACTTTTTTGGATTCCCTTTCTTCGACACCAGTAACTATCCTCAATTCCCCACCCTGGGGCATTGCATGTAAGGCGTTCAGAATAACATTGGTGCAGACCTGTTGCAGCTGGTTGCTGCTTCCCATGATGGGGGGAAGTGAATCGGCTAATTCTAACACCAGTTTCACCTTGGCCATATCCAGTTGATGCTTGGTGAAGACCAGGGTATCCTGCACCACCAGATTTAAATCCAGAGGCTCAAAGGAATCCTCTACCGAGGCTCTGGCGAACTTCAAAAGATTCTGCACAATGGTCTTACATCGCTGAGATTGACATTCTATATCCTTTAAATATTGAGTATATGTGGAAACATCATCAGAGGTCAGATCCTGGGGGGTCTTTGAGCTTATTTTTTCTATAGCAAACTGGGAGTAACCTAAGATGCCCCCCAGAGGGTTGTTCAATTCGTGGGCTACACCAGCAGCTAACTGCCCCACAGCAGCCATCTTCTCCGTCTGAATAAGGAGAGCCTGTGCCTCCTTGAGCTCTTTGGTTCTCTCCTCCACCTTTTTCTCCAGATTTCTGCTGTAATCCTCAATCTGTTTCCTGGACTCCTTAAGTGAGGTGGTCATTTGATTGAAAGCTTGAGCTAATTTTCCGATCTCGTCTTTTCGATCCACCTGTACTACCTGAGATAAATCACCTTTAGCTATTCTTTCAGTTGCCCCGACAAGTTTGTCCACCGGTTTTATTATCAGGTTGACTAAAGCGAAAGTCAGCAGAATAGCGATAGCCACTACCAGAGCTGTCAGGAGAACAACAATGCTTTTCATCCTGGCCATCTCTTTTCTCATTGTAACCAGGGATAGACCTATCCTGGCCACACCGATTTTTTTCTCCAGACGTTTTAGATCCATATCCTTATCAAAAATAACTCCCAATTCCTCCTTGGGCATTTCAACTTTGGTGGTTTTTATGGTGTAAGCTAAATCATAAAAGCCATACTCGCCTTCCTGGGTAAAATGATACTCCCCGAAGAAACCTTCCTCTTGAAGAGCCACCGATATTATTTCTTGATCCAGGTCCTTCTTTATATGTAACTTTCTATGATCCATTTGAGACAGAATCTTTCCCTCTCTGTTATATATTAAAGCATAGGTTACATCTTCCTCTCTCATCAGTCCTTCGATCAGGGTAGCTAATAGCTTTTCATTTTCAATTAACACTCCATATTCACTATTATAGGCCAAGTTCTTAACCAGAGATCTCCCCCGTTTCTCCATTTCACTCTGGATGAGGTTACTTTGTTTTTGGATCAGAAACCCGCTTAAGATTATGGAGGTAAAAAGTATCATAAATGAGATGATCAGCACAAACTTGACTTTAAGTCCTAATTGAAGTTTGGGTATCTTCATTTGTAAACCTCCTTGGCCACCTCTAAGAGATCCCCAGGTATTTCCAGGTTTATCTGTTGAGCCGTGTTAAAATTAAGGTAAAGGTAAATTATCCGGGGAACAGAGATGGGGATTTGCCCTGGTTCTTTGCCGGAAATGATCTCCAAAGCCATCTCTCCTGCCTGTCTTCCCACATCCTTATAATCCGGGACCAGGGTGAAAAGCGCTCCCGCCTGCACAAAAGAGGGCGTCAGCCCCATTAAGGGCAGTCCATTTCTCAAGGTGAAAAGCAGAATAAATTGAGTGGATTGGGGAGTAAAGATCAAAGGATCGGCAACGGCCCAGATACCGTCCACCTCATTTTTTAGTTTTTCTAAAGTCGAAGGTATCTCCTTTTCCGAATGGATGGGCAGGGCTACTAACTCTATCCCCAGATCTCTTGAAACCGCTTGGGCTTCCTGAATAAGGGGTTCTGTCTCTGAGGTATACACCAACCCCACGCTTTTTAGATGGGGAACGATAAGTTTGAATTTCTCCAGTTGAATTTTCAAAGGTACATCCAGGGATGCTCCGGTCAAATTACCTGCAGGAGAACTCATATCGGAGACAAAGCCACTAACCACCGGATTCAGGACAGCAGAGAAGATTATGGGTATCTCCTTAATATGTTGTGAAACCAGCTCTGTTGATTTAGAGCCAACGGTCAGGATCAAATCGGGTCTTTTGGTTCTGATTTCACCCAAGACTTTGTTTTTCCCGGATAGATCCTCAGGTATGGTATATTCGATAAAATCAACTGCCTCTCCACTCTGATTAATTATCTGTTTGAATCCTTTGATGGCCCTCAGGTAGGAGGTGAAATCCTCTGTTTTTACTATAGCAATTTGCCTGGATTGGGCTGATAATTCTGGGGAGAAAACAAGGATAAGAAAAAGGAAAACCAGAATCAAATACAAAACTGTCCTTGCGGATTTATTGGCTATGCCTAAAATTCTTTTAGTCCCCCGGGCAAAATCATTTCTCATAACTTTATCAACTTTAATTAACTTTTTTCTGCTTCATCAACCTGGTCTCAGGAATTCGAAATATTTGCTCTCCAACTCTTTTTATCTTGAAAAGCAAGGGTCAAAGTAACGACCTCCACACAAAATAAGATTTGCACGTTAACTCTGTGCATGTTCATCCAAGGAATTCAATTCTTTTTTTAAATCGGCTTGTTTTTTGAAATCTTGACAATGTGGTTGAAAATGGGAGGGCTTTCCATTAAATATTCTACCCTTTTAATTACTAAAATCATTTTTGTAGCTGTCGATAAAAATTAAGATGATAAACAAAACCTTTGCAGGAAAAATTCCGAAGTGAAAATTCATATCCCCAAAACTCAAGATGGGTGAGGACCATAGAATGACTGATCTTTTCTTAATTTCGGGGGAGAATTTTTTTTCGGTTTCCATTGGTTTTAAACTAAAGTTATTTCAGGAGTAGTCGATTTCAAGAAAAGATTGGCTCTTAACTTTTTCAAAGTATTAAGGGAAGTTTTGCTAGGTTTGGGAAAATTCTTAAGGTCAATTCAAAATAAAATTAGAGCTTTAAGCTTAAAACTCAGATGATCAAACTTAAAAAAAATTCTAACAAAGATAACTTCAAAAAGGAGGGTGAAAATTGTTAATCCAGAAGAGGTACAGAGAAATTCTCATCTTTGTATTTATGTTGATTTTCTGGGCGTCTTTGGTGTGGGGGGGGACCTCAGGCAAGATAGCCGGTACCCTCAGAAACAAAATCACAGGAGGGCCCTTGCCCGGGGTAACCATAATGATATCGGGAACCAATATTGGTACCTCAACCGATGAGGATGGTGATTATTTTCTGATAAATATCCCCCCAGGCAACTATACGCTTCAAGCAACTTTGATCGGATATGAGCCCGTTTTTCAGAAAGGGGTGAAAGTCCTTTTGGATCTGACCACTCCGGTGGATTTCGAATTGATGTCTTCTCCCATTGAACTGGTGGAAGGGATAACGGTGGTAGCTGAGCGTCCCATGATTCAGAAGGATTTGACCTATTCCGGTAACATAGTCACCCGGGAGGAATTAGATAATCTCCCCAATGCAGTGAACTTGCAAACGGTTATCTCCAATATGGCTGGGACAGTTGTGGATGAAGATGGCCTGTTACATATTCGGGGAGGCCGGGACGGAACGGTAAGCTATTTTCTGGATGGAGTAAATGTTCAGGATCCCTTCGTGGGTCAGGCCGGCACCCGGATTACCCCGGATGCCTTGGAGGAGCTGGATGTCACCACCGGTGGCTTTACTGCAGAGTACGGAGAGGCGCTTTCGGGCGTGGTGAGCGCAATCACAAAACGGGGAACCCACCTCTACCAGGGCAAGGTGAAATTCTATGATGGCGCCACTTCCTCCTATGATGTTCACACTGGAAGTTTCAAAAGTCTGACCCGGAACAAAAACCAGTCGATGGTTTTGAACTTAGGAGGACCTTTAACCTTTACCCACTCAGATAGAGCCACATTCTTTTTAACCAGTGAATATCTGAGGGACGATGGCTATTTGCCTCATAACCAGGTGGAACTTTATTCCCATACCGGTAAAATAACCTTAAAACCCACCAGCGACATCATAATACTTCTCACCGGGAACTATTATCAGAGGGATCGACAGCGATACCAACATCGGGATGTGAACAATTTCTCCTATGATTTTAACCTGGACGGTCTTGGTAAAATCCGAAACAAAGCTTATCACTATGGAGCCAAAATAACCTATCCTGCCTCCAAAAATACCATATACACTATGAAGTTCAACCATTTCTTCACCGAGGCCAAGCTTGCTCCAGAGCATCTCTTTGATCTGTACTGGGATGAATGGTCCGGTTATTCGGTGGACTCCAACGGAGTTTACAACGGCACCATTCATACCCAGAACTATAATGTGGATCCAGAGTATTTTAACACCGGGTTCACTAAGGCTCCCGATTTCTTCCCGGTCTATCATTACCGCAAGACCCAGTATAACAGCTTTGGCCTGGATTTGATCTCCCAGATAGACAAATATAATCAGATAAAACTGGGTGGAGAGTACAGAGCCAATAGACTCAAATGGGATGACAAACAATTCTTCAATATCAGACCATATGGAGAACGCTATGTGGTTAATCCCACTTATGCAGCTTTCTATGTGCAGGATAAAATCGAGTTCCGGGAGATCATTTTGAATGCCGGTTTAAGATTGGATTATGTGGATGCGGATATCGATTTCTGGGATGATCCGGTGAAAAAGAATATAAAGGTACATACCAAATCCAAGACCCAGCTTTCACCTCGTCTGGGGATTTCCCATCCCGTTTCTGATCTGACGGTTATTCATTTCAACTACGGCTACTACTTCCAGGTGCCTCAATATAGGTATATGTTCACCAATTTGC
Organism: Candidatus Zixiibacteriota bacterium; assembly: GCA_049642665.1. Classification (GTDB taxonomy): domain Bacteria; phylum Zixibacteria; class MSB-5A5; order MSB-5A5; family SM23-73-2; genus CAYURP01. Next base: position 14,321 of record JBARPA010000346.1, on the reverse strand, counting down.
AGGGCGATTTAAGCACCGGGTATCCTCTGGTGGGCAATCCCAATATGGAGGCGGAAAAGACGGTGGCCTATGAGATGGGGATGACCCACATGTTCACCCAGAACGTTAGATTAAAGCTAACTGCCTATTATAAGGATCTGAGCAACCTGGCTACCAGCCGAGAGGTAGTTTATGCTGGCGGCTCCTATATTCAGTACACTAATGCTGATTATGGGTCAGTTAAAGGATTTGATTTGATACTGACCAAAATTCCCAGCGACCATCTCTCCGGAAGCATAAACTATACCTATTCCATAGCCAAAGGGAATGCTTCTTCGGTAACTGAGGGTTACTATGACTACTTCACCCAGGGAACGGGAGCTCCGGTATGGCCGGTAAAGGAATATCCCCTCTCTTTTGATCAAAGGCATACAATCTCGGCTGATATCGATTATCGAGTTCCCCGGAGCTGGCAGGGTAAGTTTTTAGGTCTCATCATACCGGGCGCCTGGGGAGTTAATATGTTAGCCCAGTATGGGAGCGGGCTGCCCTATACCAAAACCGATGACCAGGGATACAGAGTTGGGATGCTAAACGAGGGTAGATTGCCTCCCACCTACCGGATGGATATGAGATTCAACAAGGATTTCTATTTCTTCAAGGATAGTGATCTTCATCTCACATTTTTCACCGAGGTGGAGAACCTATTTGATAGAAGAAATGTCATAGATGTTTACTCAAATACCGGAAAAGCTGATGATGATGGAAGATATTATGTACTGACTCCTGATCCGGATGGAGAAGGACCTTTAACCGCTGAGGATGTGAATCATTATTATAGATTATTGGCCAAGGATCCTCAAAACTATGGTTCTCCCAGAAGGATCAGATGGGGACTGGAATTGGTATTCTAATCTTTTAAACCCTTACAGGAGGGAAGGTAAGTATGTTTAAGAGAAAATCTTTTGGCTGGGGGATTTATCCCTGGGTCTTTTTGATCTCACTTGTTATTTTAACCCCAAGTGGATTGTCCAAAACCACCTCACCTTTGATTCCCCCTTCCGAGATTCAGGACCAGATTATCCACAACAAGGGTAATATCACCACCACAATTCAGAATTGGGGCCAGATCGGTGGACAGAGCCATCTGGGCAAACCCTCAGGCGAGTGGCCTAAGGGATCGGGTTACAATTACCTGGCAGAGATCAAATACTGGATGGGGGCCATCAAGACCAGCGGTGACACGGTGGTAGCAAATACCGAAGATGACTTCATGCCTCTTTCTATGCCTATTTCAGGAGAGGATGCCTATAAGATCCGTCTTTCCACCGACTACTCAACCTATGATTATGATTCAGACGATACAGTAGGATTAGGAATTGGCAAACCCGCCTATGGGTGGAAAGTATGGGATTTGGATAAAGAGTCCTGGGAGTATAACAGGGTCTGGAACTTAGCCTCAGCTCAATTTGAAGGGGCTGGCCCTATTTCCTTGCAGGAAAGCCATTATCGGTTTAGTGATGCCAACAGTGGTGTAAGCATATTGGGTTTGGAGTTAACCCAGACCATTTATCAATGGAACTATAGTTATAACCAGGATTTCCTCTTCGTGGTATTAGAAATCCAAAACACCAGTTCCGATAATTACTCTGATTTTGCTTTTGGCCTTTACTGTGATTTCGATGTGGGGGGTTTTCATCCACCCACCGGAGAGAACGGGAGATTGGGGGATCTGGTGGCTTTCGATTCCGACTTGAATCTGGCCTGGACCTATGATCAGGACGGTTATGATCCCGGTTGGGGACCTCTGGTTAAAACCGGAGTGATGGGGACCAAATATATCGAGACGCCGGATAATATCGGAATGACCGCCTTTAGAACCGGACAGTGGGAATATCTGCCGGATGAAGATCCGGGGAAATATGAATATATTAATAGCCAGCAATTCGACCCGAGCCTGCCCCCTACTGATCAGTATTATATTCAATGTACCCGGGGTATAAATTTAACTTCGGGCAAAACCGTGCGGGTGGTCTTTGCACTCATCGCCGGATATGATGAGGAGGATTTTAAAAATAAGGCTAATATGGCTCAAACGGTATATGAGAATTATTTTATCGGTCCGGAACCGCCTCAGTCTCCTAAATTAGTCATCACTCCAGGGAACGGATTGGTTAAACTTCTGTGGGATGATGTTGCAGAAAATTGTGTGGATCCTTTAAGTGGAATTGAAGATTTCAGGGGCTATAAGATTTATAGAAGCTCAGATATGGGATTGACCTGGGGGGACTTGGTGAAAAATCCGGATGGGAGCCTGGGACCAGATTACATACCCATTGCGGTGTTTCAGAGGGAAGATGAGGAGGATATCCTGCCCCATACCTATGTCGATAGAAACTTAACCAATGGTATTGAATACTGGTATACGGTGGTAGCTTTTGACCGAGGTGACACCACGGTTCCCATAGAGCCTTTGCAGAACGCTTATGGCCGACCGGGAGAGGATCCCAATTGCCAATTCGCCATACCTCGTACTGATCCTGCTGGATATTATCCTATAGACGTCACTGTGAATCACAACTACTATGGATCGGAGAGCAGAAGCGACGGATGGGTGGCACCGGTGGTTTTTGACCGGGATGCTCTGACCGGACACGATTACAAGGTGACCTTTTCCGAGGATTACCTATTTACCTACTGGCATCTGATAGATATCTCCTCCAGCGATACGGTCTTAAAGGCTCAAAGCGAACAGTCTGGTGAGACGGAGAAATACCAGGTGGCGGATGGAATCCAGGTGATAATCACCAACGGTTTGAGGGAGCCGGGCTACTACTATCAGACCGAGTTTGCTACTGGATCGGATACCACCCTGCACCTGGGATATTTGTATGGATCAATGGGAGAAACCTTTGGTTTTCCAATTGGCGGAGATATGCATTTCCGTTCCACCTACGAGTTCAGATTCACCGAGGAAGGCTCTCAAGGATATAGCTTTCATGACGGCGTCACTCCCGTGGATCTGCCCTTTGAGGTCTGGAATGTAACCTTTGGTGAGAAGGTGTGTGCTGAGATATATGATCGGGGAGATGCCATGTGGGATCCTGATAAAAAGGACTATATAATCATTGTTAACTATCCTTACGATGGAGAGCCACATCCCGAGGCCTTCCCCTTTTATCATGTTTGGTTCTTCAGGTTCGACACCACAGACACCTATTATTCAGCGGGCGATGTTTTCAGAATCGGCGGGGCCAATCTCAATTCTCCAGATGATGAATTTGTCTTTAGCTCCCCGGGAATAGATGACAGAAAAGCAAGAAGTGAGCTGGCTGCTGTTAAGGTTGTACCTAACCCCTATATTGCCCGGGCTGATTGGGAAACCACCGAAGGGGTGAGAAAGATTCAATTCACCCATCTGCCCGATGTCTGCACCATAAGGATTTACACTCTGGCCGGGGATCTGGTTCAGACCCTTAAACATGATAATGGTTCGGGAGCCGAGGACTGGGATCTTTTATCCGAAAATCAGCAGGGAATAAGCTCGGGAGTCTATTTCTATCATGTGTCATCTAAATATGGTGAAAAGCTAGGTAAATTTGCTGTTATCAAATAACCTTAAAAAAAGGGGAGAAAAAAGATGGTTAAGAGAATCCTTCTAACTTTAATCATTCTGACTCTGGTGCTAAGCCACTCCGGTGTGGCAACGGAATTTTCCAAGGTGGGAACAATGGGAGCGCAGTTTTTGAAAATTGGCGTGGGTGCCAGGTATGTGGGAATGGGTGAGGCATCGGTGGCTTGCGTAAACGATGCCTATGCCATGTACTGGAACCCTGCCAGCCTGACTCAGCTTACCACAAATAACCTGCACTTCACTAGTGTGGATTGGATAGATGATGTCCAGCTGAATTATGTGGCTTTTGGTAAACCCTGGGGCAGCTCATCCGCCTGGGGAATAAGTGTGACCGTACTGACCATGGGAGATATGGAGGTTACCACTGTGCAGGAGCCCGAGGGGACCGGTGAGAAATTCTCCGCCTCAGATTACTCCATCGCCTTAGGTTATGCCAGAAAACTTACGGACAGGTTTTCCCTGGGGCTGAGTTTCAAATACCTGTGGGAGAGGATCTCAGAGGAATCCGCTTCCGGGTTTGCCTTTGATTTCGGAACTCTGTTTTTCACAGGAATTCGGAATTTAAGGGTGGGAATGAACATCTCCAATCTGGGACCGGAAATGAAATTGGATGGCCCGGAACTGGATGTGTTTTATACCCCCTATCCTGAGAATTCCAATTACGATAGGGTGAAAAGCAAGCTAGCTGTGGAACCCTATGATCTGCCGCTGACTTTCAGGGTGGGATTGGCATATGACCTGTACCCCTCAGCTGATTCCAGACTGACCCTTTCCAGCGAAGCCAAACATCCCAATGATAACCTGCAGCAGGTGAGTGTTGGCGGGGAATGGATTTGGAAGGAAATGGTATCTTTGAGAACCGGGTATAAGCTCAACTATGAGGAAGAGGGTTTAACATTGGGAGGCGGATTGAAGCTGAAAACAGGAGAAAGAACTACCCTGGAACTGAACTATGCCTGGGCCGATTTCAACCGGCTCACAAGCGTTCATCGTTTTTCTGTGGGTTTTGTTTTTTAAGGTTTCTTTTCTCTCAAAAGATGAGGATTGAAAGTTAATAATAAGCTTCTTTTGGTGAATTCGATAAAAAAGGTGGCTCCCTTGCCAGGGTAGAGACGGTGGGAATTTAGACAAGGGAGCCGAATTGGGGCTTTGTGAAGTCATATCTATAATATGGAAATCCTGAATTTTTGTCAAGATAAAAATGGAGAGTACCTTCGAATTTTCCAGACATAGTAAATATCGAATTCAGAATTTAATCCACTTACCAAAGCTTAGTTCAAAAAAATCTCCCTGAAAGCAGATAAATTATTTTAGAATTGGAATATCACCTTTAAAAAAGTCTATATAAAGAGGTGGCTCCCTTGCTAGGGTAGAGACGCGGGGCTTTTCGCAAGGGAGCCGGTTGGGGCTTTATGAAGTCAATCTTATTATAATTCGTTATGATTTTTTGGCAATCGGGTAACAACCTTAATTTTGACTAAAGAAGTCCTTTTTTCATTTAGAAAACGGCCAGAATTAAGTAAAATTTGATTTTTTTTAAGTAAAACCTTTCACAAGGCTTAAAACCACCTTAGATTTCCTAAATTACATTTTTGGGATTTAACAGGGATCCTTCAGCTTAATTTAACAATAGAATAATTGCCTTACCCTTCGCGGATTGCTTCTTTGTTATGTGCTCTGGTTGGGGATAATAAAAAGTGCCGCCCTCCTGAATCGAACAGGAGACACACGGATTTTCAGTCCGTTGCTCTACCTACTGAGCTAGGGCGGCAACTGATTTTCTTATCGGCTCAATAAAAGTTTCTTGAGCAAAATAAAAGATTTACAATCCGTGTCAAGAGAAAAGTAGCTTGTCAATTTACTTTCAAATGATTTTTTATAGGAAATTTATAAATATGATATGAGAAAAGCGCAGCAGGAAATCCGAATGCAAAGATAAAGGTTATTGTTTTAATTCAGATGATGGGCATTTCTAATCAGCACCTTTAACTATTTACTCATTTAGGGGGAGCATATATTCAATTATTATTCGAGAGACGACTGGTCTAAGGAATTACTTGTTTCCTTCTTAAAGAATATGTATAGGTAGTTCAGCCTACGTAAGACACACTAATAAATGAAGTTATTACACTCAATACGAACTGGAATTCATGGTGTTAAATTAAAAAATCAACAACTTAAAATGTCGTCGTTTCAGTTAGGTAGGTCTGGATCTAAGAATATACTGAGTCTTCAAGACCCGTGCTCACATATTGAACATCAACCCTTTTTTGGTAATGTCGATAAACAAATCAACAGGAGGAGATTCGAGGTTTTCTACTGTAAACGGCAGGAGAAATTAGACTACTTAACTGAATAAGCCCAAAAGTAAAACCTAAAAATGTACGAAAGGAGGTGAAAGGGGTGAAGAGAATGCGCAAACTATTTGAGAGCCGAGCTGGTTTTACTCTGGTTGAGCTGGCCATTGGTCTGGTGATTATCGGTCTTCTGATCGGAGCTATTCTGGGAGGTGCTCAGATGATCAAGAACGCAAAGATCAAAAGACAGATCAATGACTTGCAGGGTCTCTACGGTGCGGTCTATACCTACTTTGACAGGTTCTTGCAGCTGCCAGGGGACGCTGATGCTGACGGTTATTTCGATCACGACTCCACGGTGTGGGGTGACATAACAGAACAGGAGTTAGCTTACGAAACCAAGAGGAGCCCGTTCGGAGCTAAGTACTACTTTGGCGCTGATACAATGGCAGTGCCGACGGCTTACAGGAATGGTAATTACGTCCTGGTAAGCCTTCCCGTCGACGTGGCGGAGAACGTTGACTTGCAGCTTGACGACGGTTGTGACAGTACCGGTCTTGTGACATCATCCAGTCCTTATGCCGGCACAGGGAAGATAGATGTTTATTACTTCTTAGACTAAAGGATAATAGTCGATTTCAAGGGGGGACACTGTCACACGGTGTCCCCTTCCTGAATTTCACAAGAATGCAAGATATTTTTTTGAGAAAATTATATGAGCTTTTTATTTTACAGGGTAACTCATGAACACTCCTATAGGGGTTTCACGCTTTTGGAGCTGGCCATAGTCATGGCCATATTGGGGTTGTTGACTGCATCTGCTGTAGGGCTCTACGCTACTGTGTCCAAACGTCAAAGAGAAAGCAAAACTAAAGATGAAATGAAAAGCATCAGAGAAGCAATCCTGGGTTATTATCGAAATTATCTGGTTTTACCCTCTCCCGAATCTGGGTATGTTATTCCCATTGACGATCTGGATCTTCCGCCCACAGCGCAGAAAGATGAGATCTATAAGGGAAAATATTATGCCTATATAGTGACTAATGCCGGGTCCCCATTCTCTGAGCTTGTAGTTGACGGAAAATCCATAGGGGAAACGGCCCTGGTTCTGATATCCAGCGGAGCTAACACCAAATTCGAGGAGGAAAATACAGATCTGGGCGATGGAGAATACACTCAAGAAGGAACCACTGCCGATTTCGATGACATACTTATCTATCTTTCGTCTAATGAGTTTTCATCGTCTGTAGCCTGGATAAGGGAGATAGGGGAAGAGGTAGCTGTACTTAGTCAGGCTGCAGAGATATTGGCGAAAAACGATGATGACGGAGATGGTTATGTGGATGAGGATTCCACCGACCCTTCCGGGAACTCGGATAGCTACACAGATTGGGATCTGGTAAGCGGAACGGGGTCTTTGGTAAATGCTGGGCTTTTGTGGGATCCGGACCATGTGGTGGATCCCTGGGGAATTGGATATTGCTGGGATCCTTTTAATCATGAATTTTACTCAGCTGGGCCCAATAAAACCGATGAGGGCTGCGGAGGGGATGATATCTGCCCTTAAATGGAGCAAAATCCTATGATTTTGTGTGTGGATTTAACAAGTAAGAAAGCCAAGGTAGCCGGGATAAAGAAAGAAAAAAAATCTCTCAGGGTTGTGGAATACCTGGAGTTTGATGCATCTGAGATGGAAACAGGTTTTGGAGGTTACCTTAAAAGTAGATCCAGGGACATTGATGAAATAAGGGTATCCGGAGCTCTGGATAATACCTTTCATAAAATCTTCATTATTCCCGATCTGAAGGGTAAGATGTTTACAACAGCTCTGGGAGCTGAGGTGAAAAAGGCCTTTGGAGTTATCTATCAATTCAAATACCAGGACTTGGGCGAGGTTCCCGGTCCTGGTAATAAAGTTAACCGAAAGATAATGTCTGCAGGTATAAAAAGAGATAACTTAGAAGAGCTCTCACGACTGTTTAACGACTCCCCAACAAAACCGGATATGTTTACCACATATCCGGTAGCTGTGCATGCGGCGATTCAAAAACAGGAACTTATTTCCCAGGAGCTCCTGGGTTTTCTGGAGCTGGACTATCCCACCAGTCGTATAGTTATCTTCAAAGGGGATGAAATAAGATTGTCTCGGGAGATCAATGTTCTGGAGGAGGAAAAAGACCCTGACCGATCAACTCTGGCTAAGGATATCTATCGAACCCTGCTTTTCTACACGGAGAACTATCCTAACGAGTTAGTGAAGAGAATAGTTTTGGCAGGAAACTCAGCCACCTCAAAAACTGTTGATGTTTTAACTAAAAAAACAGGAGCTGAGATCATTCCCTTTTCACCCGAGGGCATGATCGAGAAATCAGATGAAATATCCGCCGTTCCCCCTGGATGCTTGGGGCTGGCACTGTTAGATCCCGGTGACTTCCCTTTTGAATTTGTACCTATGTCAATTCAGGAGAAGAGGAAGATAAAAAAGACCTTAAGCCTATCCGCATCTTTCATCCTGGCCGTTGTTTTTATTTTAGCTTTAGCCATTTCTCGGTTCTCTCTGGATTTGGGAAACCTGGATAATTATCAGAGAGGTATTAAGGGCGAGATCAAGATGAAGGAGGACAGACTCAAGGAGCTGGGTTTGGAGTTTGTCTCCCATTCCATTGAAACCACTCAGCCCCCTTGGTCTGAGGTCCTTCTGGAGATGGCAGCGACAGTACCACCCGGGGTGATTTTTGAATCCTTTGTTTTGAAAAAGACAAAGAAGGTGTGGATAGGTGAAATCGTAGGTTTGGCAGAGGGGAAAGACGAGATCAGTTCGCTTTTGCTGGTGGAAAGCGTACAAAATAACTTCAATCAGTCCCCCCTTTTTAAGGGGGTTAAGCTGGTGGAAAAAGAACTGCAAGGTAAAAAAATTGAATTTAAAATTAACTATCAGTTGAATATGTGATATGGGCAAGGGAAAGGTCATAATTATCGGCTCTGCTTTTCTGATTTTGATGCTTCTCTTCTTGGGAATCAAGAAAATTCAATCGCTTCGAGCACAGATCAAAGTACAACAGGAGAATGTGGAAAAATCAAACCAGAGGTTGGAAAAGTTGAGGTATTTGGAGGAATCCCTGGAATTGAGAAGGGAAACTGGCAAGGTGCTCTGTCAGATTCCGCGAGCTAAGGATCCTATGGCTAATAAAATCCTTACCCAGAAATTCATACAGTCTTTTTTGTCCCGGTTGGGGCTGGATGCGGAAGTGAAAGTAGATAATGAACGTCAAAGCAAGGACTTCCCGGATGTGGTTGATATAAATGAGGTTCCGCTGAAGATCGGCATAAAAAGTTATTCCTCCTATGACCAGGTAATGAATCTTCTGAGGGAATTCAAAAACTTCCCTTTTGTAATTGAGGTGCTTACCATTGGCGGAACGGATGTAGCTGTGCCCGGGGTTTTGAGAATACAGCTTAAATATTATGCTGTTGAGGAGGATACTTAGATGGCAATCTCTGGAAAATTCAAGTCGAAAAAGATACGTCTGGGATTGGCAGCAATCGGATTAATCGTTGTAGGATTTATAGCATTTACATTTATGAATTCAGGCGGTTCTGAAATGGAGCCCAGAAAAAACCTCTCTCCTCTCAAAAACCGAGCTCAGCAGGTTTCAAAACCCCAAAAAGAGGAAACCACCAAGTCTCCGCTTTTTGAAGCTTTAAAAAAATGGAAGGACCCTTTCCGGAAAGAGGACCAGGAACTGGTGGAGTTGCAGGAAAAAATTGATGCGACCAAAAAGGAAATTGAATATCTGAAAGCCTCCCTGGAGGAGAAAAAGTTGAGACAGGAGATAAAAGATATAGAGAAATCCATTTATACTGGTACCGAAATGCCAGGCAAAGAAATTGAGTTAGGATCAAAAGAGATAAAGATCGACACCCAGGAGAAGGTGCAGGTTATGGCCATCCTCTTCAGCGAGGATGATAAATCCGCCCTGCTTTTGTCCCAGGGCAAAAAAAGCTGGGTTCATGAGGGGGAGGAATTTGACGGCTGGCGGATAAAAGAGATCAGAAAAGACAGTGTGGTTCTTCTAAAGGCGGGTAAGACCTATGTTTTCTATTACGACCGTCTCGGTTTCTCTGAGGAAGGATGATTATGAGAAAATCTAATCTGAAAGATTTAGGACTTACCATTTTGTTGGTTACACTTTTTCTTTGTGCTTGTACTCCCAATTTCGCCAGGTATGGGATGAATACTCCGGTCCCTCAGAAAGAGGAAACAAAAAAGGATATAATAGATGAACCTCCACCCCCAATACCTCCTGAGCTGGGTTTGGCTCCCCTGATGGAGATTGAACCTGAGGAAGAAAAGCTTTTCTCCTTCTCAGCAAAAGGTTTATTCCTGGAGGACATACTCCATCCTCTTTTAAAAGAAGCAGGTTTTAATATTATATGGGACAAGGAAGTCAATCCAAAAAGTAAAGTCAGTATAACCTTTGAGGATTTGACCCTCAACGAAGCTCTGGAAACCATCTTCGCTCCAACTGAGTATCTCTATTCTATAAACAGTCCCACTCTTCATGTAAAACTGACCGATACCCGCACCTTTGAATTGGGGCATGTCCCCAATAAAATTGTTTCCCAGATGCAGGTGGGAGGCGATGTCTTGGGATCGATTCAGGAAGCTGGGGGAATAACCGGGCAGTTCCAGATTACCAGTAACACAGACCAGGAGGCGATGGACCTGTGGAAACAGGTGGAGGAGGGAATGGAGAAAATGATTTCCTCGGAAGGAGAATTCTTTATAAACAGATTTGCTGGCTTGATTACGGTAACTGATCGCAAGAGAAACCTTAGGATGGCTGAAAGCTTTATAGGGAAGTTAAAGAGAAGTTTGACCAGACAGGTCAGCATTGAGGCAGAGGTGGTTGAGGTTACCCTGGAGAACAGTGAATCATATGGCATCGATTGGTCGGCGATTCACTCCTTCTTGATGGATAATAAAACCACCCAGGTTACAGGAACTCAATCCTTGAGTTTGGGAGGTTCGGTAGTTGAGTTTACGGCATCTCGTCATGATGCCTCCGTGGTTCTTAATGCCTTAGGTAAATATGGAGAGGTCAATGTCCTCTCCAAACCCCGGATCAACGTATTGAACGGACAAACTGCCATGATCAATGTGGGGCGGGTTATCAGCTACTGGGAGCTGACAGGCCTTTCAGGAGGGGTATCCGGCGGAGTGGTGGGTCAGCCCGTAGTTTTCCCCGAACAGAAAACAGTGCTTCTGGGATTAACCATGGGGGTAACTCCCAGTATCTCATCTGATGATTACGTTACTCTGCAGATCGTGCCCATTGTAACTGACGTAAGCACCTGGTCTGAATTTCAGTTTGAACAACAAACACTAAGAGCTCCGAATGTTGACATTAGAGAGGCCAGCACTCTGGTGGGGATAAAAAATGGAGAGACTGTGGTAATAGGAGGCCTTATTACCTCCAAAAAGTCTGACACAGAACACAAAATCCCCATACTGGGCGATATCCCGGGCTTAAGTTTTTTCTTCAAGCGGAAAGAAAAGGTGGAAAAAAGAGCAGAGCTGGTCATCTTTCTCACGCCCAGGATAACCAGTTTGTATAAAGAGGAAGGCTAAATGAAGTTGATATACAAATCCTCAAGTTCTGAAAAGGAAATAAGCCCAGAACCTCGGAATCATAACAGAATAGTCCCGATTCTTCCAGGGAAAAGACATCAAGCTCTTTTGCGGGTAGATCTTTTGGATTCTTATAAGAATTTCTTTAGTTTCCAGGAAGCCCCATTTTCGGTTTCCTGCAATCCCAAGTTCTTCTATTTTTCACGATCCCATGCTGAGGCTTTAAACCATCTGAGGTACGGTATTTATGAGGGCTTGGGCTTTACCCTGATAATAGGCGAGCCGGGCACCGGGAAAACCTTGCTTTCCCGATATTTCTTGAGCAAGGCCGGGGAGGATTTACGGATAACTCATATAGCCGATCCCCGTATATCGCAGAAGGAACTGCTCTTAATCCTTCTGGAGAGTTTGGGAGCATCGGGGTTTTCTCAGGACGAGTCGACCGAACGGAAATTAACTGAACTTCTTTATCATCAGCTTATTTTGACTCAACGACAATCAAAGAAGGCGGTCATCTTTTTAGATGAAGCACAGGGATTATCCTGCGAATCTTTAGAGGGTCTGAGGCTTCTTTCCAATCTGGAATCTGAGAACCAGAAACTGATTCAGATAGTTCTTTTTGGCCAGACCGAATTGGAGGAAAAGCTTCAGTATAAAAGCTTAAGACAGCTGGATCAGCGCATCCTGGTGAGATGTCATCTTTTACCTCTTGAGCTGAAAGAGATCCAACCATATATACAACATCAGCTGGAGGTGGCCAATGTAGGTTCCTCTGTGGAATTTACCCCTGAGTCAGTAAACAAGATCTACGAGATCTCACAAGGGTTACCCAGGATGGTAAATATCCTTTGTGAAAGAGCTATGATGTCTGCCTTCATTGAGAATAAAAGACAAATCAGTGCGGAAAATATCCTGGAGGGGTGGGCAAGCTTAAACGGAATTAAAATTTTGGAAAGAGGAGAAGTTTAAATAAAGACAAACTTAAACATTCAGGTGAGAATGTGAGTCTGATAACTAAGGCTGTAAAGAGGGTGGAGAAAGAGGACACTCCTCCTATGGAACAGGAGGTTCCTCCTCAACCTAAGGGAAAAAAGAGGATGGGGATTTTAGTGGGGGCGGGCTTATTGATAGTGGTTATCTTAAGCCTGGGTTATTTTCTTTTTCTTAAACCCGTTCCGGAGCCTCCACGAAAGGCATCTCGTAGTTCGGTAGGTGCCAGAATGAAGCCGGTTAAACCTGAAACAGTACCACCTCAAGCAAAGGAAAATGGTTTAGGCACACCAACAATGGCTGAGGTACAAGAACCCGCTTCAGAAGAAGTTTCAGAAAGTCCAATTGTTCCGCAGGAGCAGGTACAGGAAGCCGGGATAGTTTCAAAGCAAACGGATAAAACAACAGAACCTGAGAATATGACTCCTGTTGTAACAGAAGAATTGCAGGTTCCCCAAACGGGGGCGGAAACGGAGATTCCCCAATCCATTATCGACCAGCCGGCAGTTCCCAGACCTTCTCAGGAGTCGGGGGAAGAGCAAAAAATTTCAGAGGAGGCTTTTTCATCTAAAGGAGAGGATGAGTTCTTACCGGAAGAGGTATGGAATGAAAACGTTCCTCTTGAGGATGAGGCGATTATTCCAGAGGAAAAGGTTTTGCCTTATACCCCAGCTCCCCAGATTAAGCTGGTGGAGAAACCCTTGACCGTTAAATCGACATCCGATTCAAAGGCGGAAAGATATTACAATAAGGGGGTATCCTATCAGAAGCAAGGTGAATATAATCAGGCTATAGATTTATACAATAGGTCACTAACATTCAACCCCGATCACCTGCAGGCCCGGACGAATCTGGCAACAGCCTACCTGCAGACAGGAAGATTTAAGGAAGCGGAAGAGCAATTCAATTTTCTTTATTTCTTAAAACCCAACGATCACTACATACTCTATAATCTGGGATTGCTATTATATCGGACCGGAGATTTAGAATCTGCAGAGATTAAACTTAAAAAGCTTCTGATACTGGATCCACTTCATTCAGAAGCTAATTTACTTCTGAGCAGTGTTCTGGAGGAAATGGGAGACTTCAAGGAGGCGGCTGAGTGTTGTATGAATGCCTATTACATCGATTCAGCCAACCCCCGGGTTATTTACCGGGCAGGAAGGGCATGGGATATGATAGGCGATGAGAAAAAAGCCATAAGATACTACAGGTTGTTTCTTAACACAGGTTGGGAGAATGAGAGTGGATTAAGATTAGCTGTGCGGGAACGTTTGAATTACTTTGAATCGAAAAAGGGGGGGGAAAAATGAGTAAGACCCTTGGAGATATATTAATAGAGACCGGAAGGCTAACCAAAAGCCAGTTTGAGCTGGCCAACAGAGAGAAGAGACGCACCGGAGCCCTGTTCGGAGAGATCTGTGAAAGACTGGGATTTATAAGTCACGAGGAGGTGCTGGAGTTTCTCGGAAAACAGACGGAGACGCCTTTTCTCGATTTCTCACGTACCCAGATAGATAACGAGGCGGTTAAGCTAATTCCAGAAGAAGTTGCCAGGTCGAGCAAGCTTATAGCGGTGGAGTTAAAGGACGGGATACTAACCGTTGCCATGGCTAAGCCCAACGACATTAACGTAATAGACCGACTGCAGGAAATCACCAGCCTGACAATTGAACCCAGAATCGCTGACGAAGAAATGATCTTAAGTTATATAGATGAGTTATACGGAATGCCGGTCTCCCCGGAGAAAGTAATCGAAGAAAGCATGAACCAGGCCCTAAGCTTGGAG
>JBARPA010000345.1:0-3442 GCA_049642665.1 Candidatus Zixiibacteriota bacterium | reverse complement strand
ATATACATCACACACAAAAGTTAAAAAAAGCGGAGGGGTGAACCCTCCGCTGCTTAAAAATTATCTTTTTCTAATTCTCTTATCTTTTGCTTTTCTTTTTCTTCTTTTTGGTTGTCCCTTTCTTCTTTGAATGCAGGGCCAAATCCAATACCTCATCCACTGTATCCACAAAGATGAATTTGATGCTATCTTTAATCTCATCAGGGATTTCTTCCAAGTCTTTTTTGTTGAAGCGGGCAAGAATAACAGTCTTTATTCCAGCTCGATAAGCAGCTAATGACTTCTCTTTCAAACCGCCGATGGGTAAGACCTGTCCCCTCAAAGTAATCTCTCCGCTCATGGCTAATCTGGGCTTAACCGCTCGCTCGGTCAGAAGCGAGGCTATGGCTGTGGCCATGGCTATTCCGGCTGAAGGTCCATCCTTGGGTATTGCTCCAGCTGGAACGTGCAGATGGATATCGTATTTCTCATAGAAATTCTTAGGGATTCCCCATTTTGTGCTCATTGACCGGATATAGGAAAGTGCGGTCTGGGCGGATTCCTTCATTACCTCCCCCAGATAGCCGGTCAAAGTCAGAGATTTTTTGCCGGGCATCTTGGTGGCTTCGATGAACATTATCTCCCCGCCAGTTGAGGTCCAGGCTAAACCGGGTACCACACCCACCTTGGCGACCCTCTCCACTACTTCCTGGAAGAACTTAATCGGTCCCAAAAACTCATGCAGATTCTTAGGGCTTACCTCGATTTTTTTGGTCTCACCTGATGCCACCTTTTTAGCCACCTTTCTGCAGACGGTGGCGATCTCCCGGTCTAAATTTCTTAAACCCGATTCTTTGGTATAATCGTTTATGATCCTCTTCAGAGCTTCATCTGTGAAGCTGAGATTCTTTTGTTTTAAGCCGTGGTTATCCAGCTCCTTGGGTATTAAAAACGTTTTAGCGATCTGGAGCTTTTCTAAATCGGTGTAACCAGGTATCTCGATGACCTCCATCCTGTCCCGCAGAACCGGAGGGATGGGATCTAAAATATTGGCTGTGCAGATGAACATCACCTTGGAGAGATCATAAGGAACGTCCAGATAATGATCGGAGAATGTATGATTCTGTTCCGGATCTAAAACCTCCAGAAGAGCTGATGCCGGATCGCCCCTGAAGTCCTTTCCGATTTTGTCCACCTCATCCAGCATAAAGACGGGATTATTATACCCGGCCCGGCGAATCCCCTGGATGACCCTTCCGGGAAGGGAACCAATGTAAGTTCTGCGGTGCCCCCGGATCTCAGCTTCATCATGCATTCCGCCCAGAGAGACACGGTTAAATTTCCTGCCCAGGGCCCGGGCAATGGACATACCCAGAGAGGTTTTACCTACACCCGGAGGGCCAACAAAGCACAAGATCGGCCCTTTTATATCCTTTTTCAGCTTTCTGACCGCCAGATACTCCAATATCCTTTCCTTGACCCGGTCCAGATCATAATGGTCATCATCCAAAACCTTTTTTGCCTTTTTGATGTCCAGAATATCTTTTGTGCCTTTGCTCCAGGGGAGAGTCACCAGCCAGTCCAGGTAGGTTCGGGAAACAGTATATTCAGCTGCGGCAGGGTTCATCTTGGATAATCTATCCAGTTCCTTGTCTGCAGCTTCATATGCCTCCTGGGGCATCTTGGCTGCCTCAATTTTTTTCCTGAATTCATCTATATCTGCGCTTCGTTCGTCCTTTTCACCCAGCTCCTTCTGAATGGCTTTGAGCTGTTCTTTGAGAATGAATTCCTTTTGCATTTTACCCATCTCAGTAGCAGCCTTGGACTGAATTTTTCTGGACAGTTCTAGCACCTCCACTTCCTTGTTTATGTGAAAGGTAAGTTTACGCAGCCTCTCCTTAACGTCAACCGTTTCCAAAACCTGCTGTTTCTGGTTTATATTGAGATTCAGGTTGGACGCGATCAGATCTGCCAGCTTGCCCGGGTCCTCGGTGTTCAGAGCTGAAATCTGCAGCTCCTCGGGAAGATATGGAGCCAGATTTACCACCCTTTTCAGCTGTTCCATGATATTTCTCACCAGAGCTTCCATCTCCACCGACTTTTCAACAACATCGTGTACCACCTCTATTTTGGCTACCAGATTGGGCTCCTCCTTGGTAAATCTTTTTATTCTGATTCTGGACAATCCCTGAACCAAAAATCTCACGCTTCCATCCGGGAATCTCAACATCTTTAAGATAGTAACAGCAGTTCCTATGTGATAGATATCATCAGGTGAGGGCTGTTCGGTCTCCGGATCTTTCTGGGTGAAAAGCCCCACTACATTTCCGCTGAGCAAAGCCTCATCGATGAGTTTGGCTCTTCTCTGATCTGTAATCATCAAGGGCATAACCAAACTGGGGTAGACCACTATGTTTTTAAGGGGAAGAACGGAAAGCTCCTCTGATATCCTCTTTACCTCTTCTATTTCTTTTTTATCAACCTTGACCAAGGAATTTTCCTCCTTTTGGTTTGAGCAGTATCAACAAACCCATCTTACTCTATTTTTATCTCCTCCTGAATTCTTTTAACGTCCTTGAGGATATCCTTTTTAAAATCGCTCACACTAACCTCTTGCTTTATACATTAAATCTGAAAAAGATGACATCGCCATCCTGAACCACATAACTTTTCCCCTCCAGTCTCAGCTCTCCTTTTTCCCTGGCCTGGTGCAGGGAGCCTGCCTGCATCAACTTGTCAAAGTTCATCACCTCCGCCTTGATAAAACCTTTTTCCATATCCGTGTGTACTGTTCCCGCCGCTTTCAAAGCTGTAGTTCCATAAGGGATGGTCCAAGCTTTTACTTCGTTCTCATTGGCAGTAAAGAAAGACACCAATCCCAACAGTTTATACGATAAATCCAGAATTCTGTCTAAGGCTGACTCCTTTATTCCCAGATCCTGCATAAAAGCAATCCTATCTTTTTCCTCCAGTTGAGAGAGCTCAGCTTCCAGCTTTCCACAAACCGTTGTAATTCCTGTCTTTTTGTGTTTCAGAATCTCAAAACATTCCTTTTCCAGAGTATCCTTATTATTTATATCGGCTTCTCCGATATTCAATAAAATGCATAAGGGCTTCAAACTCAAGAAAGCAAAGCCCCGCAAGTATTTGTCCTCCTCCGGGGTGAAATCGATATCCTTTAAAGGCATCTCTTTTTCTAAAGCTTCTTTACAACGGGTCAAAAGCTCGAATTCTTTTTTGTCAGCATCAGATTTTGCTACTTGTATTGATTTCTCCAGTTTCTTCATCCTTTTTTCGATGATGTCCAGATCGATCACTATCATATCCAGTTCAAAGCTCTGGATGTCTCTTTGGGGATCGATTTTCCCCTGGGGATGAACCACGTTTTCATCTTCAAATACCCTGACCACCAGAGCCAGGGCAGCTACATCCCGCAAGTGCCTTAAGAATTCCGCCTCAGAGG